>CAIYQA010000158.1 GCA_903928175.1 uncultured Spartobacteria bacterium
GATTTTATCGGGGTCTGAGGCGAGCACGGACGCCTTCACCCAGACCCGTAGCGCGAATTCCGCAGGGTTGGGGGTTGCTAAAATATCGTGGGTGGAAGGTGGTGCTGGCATGGGAAATCACCCCTTGGGGATGTTTCCATGTGGGAAGACAAGCATCGGGGCGTCTTTGACTTGAGACCCCGTGAAGCGACTACGGACGTGCGGCTTGTGTGTTCCGGTGAACGACTTCGGATGACTGTTCGTGACCGAGTTTAATCAATCTTGAAAACAAGTCAAATTAAATTCTTCGGTTGCCGAAAACTTCCTCGGCTTTCAGGGTCTCATCCCTGCCTGTCACCTGTCTGGTCTGTCCATCAGAGCGCGATGGTGCGCTTCCATTGCGTATTTTGTTGGCGTTTTCCAGCACGGATTTTTCTTGCAGAAGCCGGTTGATCTTGTGAATCAGGAACGGGTAGGAGGCGAGCGCATGAACTTCCGCCGCGCGCTCCTGTGGCGTGGTGCCGGGCCTGGAGTTTTTCAGGGCTTCGTCAAGCGTGGTTCCTTCAATGGACAGGTCGGTATCATTAAAGATGGGCGCAAGAATTTCATTTTTGAACCTGGCATACATGCCTTCGTGTTCCTTCTGAAACTCCGCCTGCTGCTTTTTGGTCATTTCCTGGTGCTGCCCCTGTTCGTGCTGCCGCGCCGCCTTCTCTATTTCTCCGGCGTTCGCCAGCACTTCATCCATCTTGGGATACCATTTTTCATTCAAATCATCAGCGATGGCGATGGCTTTCCCGACAAGATCGTTGATTTCAGCAGCGTCTAAATCCTGGGCGGATTGCAGGGATGCTCGGATGGCCTTGTTGCGCTGAAAATCGTCAGCGATGTCCGCATGATCGATAAGCGCGTCCTCTGGAAGTCCTGCGTTTTTTGCGATGCTCTTGAGTTTGTTCCTGCGGTATTGAATGGGTTGCAGGATGTTCTTCTGAAATTGATCGGACGATTGCACGGCATCGACCGCATGGAGATCGCGGTAGCGGGAATATTCCTCGCGCTCTTTTTCGTTCAACCCCAGTGCTTTAAGCTTGGTCAGCTCTTCTCGTTCGGCGGTGAGTTCCGCCCTTGTCTTTTCAAATTCTCCCTTCGTCTTTTCATACTCCGGCTTGAGCCGGTCAAGTTCTTCTTTGGCTTGTCGTAGAATCTTGACGTTGTTCTCATTCGGGTTTCCCGTCGTCTTTTCAGGAATGACGAGATCAACCTTCGCTGGTTCCGGCTTTTTGATGGTTCCCAGCTTGTCCAGCGCGGTCTTTTTCGGCTCCGGTTTGACGGGTTCCGTGACGGCGGGAGCCTCCGGCTTCTCTACCGGAACTGGTTTGCTGGCGACGGATTCAGGATTGAACGCCGCTTGCGCCGCATGAACGTCGGCGGCATTGGGGGCTTCGATGAGCGAGGATTCGAGGATGTCAGACATGGGTTTTTTAGGTTGACTGGGTTCTGCCCTTTTTGATGGCATCTTTCATTTCAGGTGCGAGGGAGTGGAAGAAGGCGTCGTCTGCGTCATCGTCGGCCCCGATGGTTTTTTCATCATAGTCAGTCGCCAGCGCCCGCGCAAAATCCGCCGCCTTCTGCAAGCCGTGCAGATGGTGGTAATGCTGGCTCACCACCGTATCTGGGTGCATTCCCGGCCTAACCTCTGGAACACGCCGTGGCTTGGCCTTGTCTTCGAGAAGACGGATAAATTCTTGTCCGGCAAATGAATCGAGAAACGCCTTCATCGCGTCCCGGCATCCGTCATTTTGGCGGAATTGTTTTTCTGTTTGGTGTGACATAAATCAAGGAACGGCACCCGGTGGCAAGCCCATGGCCTGAATTTTTGCGGCGGTCAGGGCGTCTTCGCGCGCGTCTTTCTTCTGGGAGGATGCGATTCTCAGGGCCATGTCCACATGGGAGTCTTTGAGCTTCTGCTCTGTCTCCGCCGCCTGGGTGAGCACGGCGGCGTTGGGCGATTGTGCTGCATTGGCGGGCTGTCCGTCCGCCGACGCGTTCTCATTCTCCGGCTGCATGGACTGCGGCCCGTTGTGCTGGGCTTCGCGCTGCATCTTGGCCTGTTCCGCAAAAATCTGTTTCGCACCGTTGGTGACAACCTGACGAATCTGATTGAGATCGGAAAGATACGTCCCTTTGTTCGGGGAGGTCGGATCGAGCAATTCCATGTGCTTCTCTGCATGATCGAGTTCCGCCTCAAGAATGGGAACCGCAACCGCCAAAGGCATCTGCTGCTGTTCAATAAGCTGGTTGACCTGCCCCATGTAGCCGAGATGGGATTCAAGGTGGATGGAATGATTCTGTGTTGGCAGCACCACCACCGACTGCGGCAGCGAGAGTTTTGCCATCGCGGAGATGGCGGAGTTTTCCGTGTTGGCGTCCTCCAAGTCCTGCGGTGGACGAAGCCCTTGCTTTGGCGGGAACACCTCGCGGGCGAGTGCGGCCCCTGAGTAGGCGGCGGCGATGTTGTAGTTGATGATCTGCTGCCCCTGGGCGTCCGCACGGGGATACAATGTGTTGAGGCTGTCAGCGGCGACCCGGCGGGCGGCGGCGGAACCGCGCCCGATGCCCATGTTGACCTCGATGCGCTTGACATCCACCTTGCGGATGGCTGCGGTCGGCACGCCCCGGTCATTGCAACGGGCGATAAATTCCTGCACTTCAGGGCCACCATCCCATGACTGGGGGTAGGGTTCACGGATAATGCGGCGCACCACCTCACGGTAGAGCGCGGTGAGTCCGTTCTTGAAAAGCGCGATCCCGCTGCTGGACAGTTTGGAGGCGGTTTCATCTTTGGACTGCTGCCCATATTTCGTCTGCGGTGATTTGTCGCCCTGGTTGGTGATGGTGCTGGTGTAGGAACTGGATCGGGCGCTGAGAAGCTGGCTCACCAGTGCGTTCAGGGGAAGAAGGCTCCGGTCAAAATCAGGCACCTGCACCTCTTTCCAGTCGTAACCGGGTGCCATGGCCACATACTGCCCCAGAGGAGTCAGCGGTAGTTCCATCAGCGCCTCTTCAGAAGTGCATTGAAGATAGGGAGTGGACTGGTGGATGCCGGTGTCCAGCATCCGGCAGATCAGCTTGTTTTGCGCCATGCCTGCGGCAAACGTCTTCTGCAAGAC
>CAIYQA010000159.1 GCA_903928175.1 uncultured Spartobacteria bacterium
GGCAACGCCCCAGGACCCGGAGAAAAAAAACGCCAGGGCTGAAGGTCCGCACCATAATCGTTGCGGAAGATGGTGCGGGCCTTCAGCCCTTATGCTTTGCCGCGAAAATCCCTGGGCCTGCGCTTCGCTCCAGCCCAGGCTGTTATGGAACCGCGCCGTTGGCGCTCAGGAAAACCCCGCTTCGTCCTCGTCGGTTTTTTGCTGCCCTTTCAGTTATGGAACCGCGCTGTTGGCGCTCAGGAAAACACCGCCTTCGCATCCAAAGCGTCCGGGTTGTTTGGGTGAGAGGGTCTGATTGAACGCGGAACCCACTCCTGCGGTCTATCCCGAGTGCAAACGGGGCTCAAACGGGAGTGACTTGCACCGGGGAATCCCAGGGCATAGATTCTTTGAGTTTTGCGGGATGGCTCTGTTTTATTCATTTATGAAATTACCTTTTATTACCTTCCGGGCGGCTGCGGCATGCATTGGGCTGATGGCCTCGATCACCTTCGCCGAGACCACCACGCCTTCTCCAGCGCCCAAAGTCGCCCCGTGCGCCGTGAAAATGCCGGTGATCGATTTTGTGGAATACGATCTGCCCAACGGCCTCCATGTTATCCTGCATCAAAACAAGACCGCGCCGGTCGTCTCCACCTATTTGCTTTATCATGTGGGGAGCAAGAATGAGCGGCCGGACCGGACGGGGTTCGCGCATTTTTTCGAGCACTTGATGTTTGAAGGCGCGGAGAACATCAAGCGCGGCGAGATTTTCAAATTGACCTCCGCAGCGGGCGGCGATGCGAACGCTTCCACCTCGTTTGACCGGACGGATTACCATTTCACCATGCCCGCGAACCAACTCGGGCTCGCGCTCTGGATTGAGAGCGAGCGGATGCTTCACGGCAAGGTGGAGGAGGTGGGTGTGGAAACGCAGCGCCAGGTGGTGAAGGAGGAGCGCCGGTTGCGCAACGAGAACGCCCCTTATGGCACGTTGTTCGAGAATCTCTCCGGGATGGTTTTTAAGGGAACCCCTTACGAATGGCCTCCCATCGGGGCTGTGCAATACATCGACCAGGCGAAGCTGAGCGAGTTCCGTGATTTTTATCATCATTATTATGTCCCCAATAACGCCACGCTGGTGGTGGCGGGGGACTTCGATCTCGACGCGACGAAAAAGCGGATCGCCGATTATTTTGGGCCGATCCCGCGCGGGAAAGAAATCGCGCGGCCTCAGTTTGAATTCCAACCGCAGGAAAAGCCGACGGAAAAAACCGTGGCGCTTGCCAACACGCCGCTGCCCGCCGTGCTTCACGCATGGCGCGCACCGGCGGAGACCTCGGCAGACGCCCCGGCGCTGGAGTTGCTCACGGACATTCTGGCCACGGGCCGCAGTTCGCGCCTCTATGAACGGCTTGTGCGCGGGGAACAGTCCGCTTCGGAGATCGAGGCCTTTCCCGAATTATTGGAGAATGAGGGGGCGGTGGGGGTGTTCGCGGTGGGCAATCCAGCGACGCCGCTGGAGAAGCTGGATAGTTCCATTGACGAGGAGATCGCCAAAGTGCGCGACTTGGGCGTGACGCCGGAGGAACTACAAAAGGCCAAGAACCTGAAATTGCGCGCGTTGGCACAGGCTTACGGGACCATGCTGAGCCGGGCGGAAAATCTGGCGCATTACCACGTGATGTTTGGAAACACCGGGGCGATTAATGAACAGTGGAAAAGATATGATGCAGTAACCCCTGGGAAAATCAAAGAAGTGGCCGCCAAATACCTCACCCCGCAGGGAGTCAATGTCCTGCACTATCCCGTCGTGAAACCCAACGCTTCCAAGTAATCATGAAAATGCTTCCCATTCTTCTCGCTCTCGGGATCGCAACCGCATCGGTGCAAGCACTCGACCGCACGCATCCCCCGGCAGCGGGGCCGCTCCCCGCCGTGACGTTCCCGGCCCCCGTGACGGAGACGCTCCCTAATGGCCTGACCGTTTTTGTGCTGCCGATTCACAAGGCGCCGATGGTGACTTACCGGTTGCTTGTGAAATCCGGCGATTTCTATGATGGCAGCAAGCCGGGGCTTGCGGCGCTCACGGCGGCCCTCCTGAACAAAGGCACCGCGGAACTCACCGCCAGCGAGTTTGCCAAAGAAACCGATTTCCTGGGGATCAGCGTGGAAGCAGGTTCGGGCGATGATGCGCTGACCGTGACCGCCAGCGGTCTGAGTTGTTACAGCAATGAAATCCTCGGCTTCCTGCGGGATGCGGCGTTGCGCCCGGCGTTCCGCCCCGAGGAGGTGGCCAAGGAGAAGGTGAGAATGGTCTCCGATCTCGCCCAGAAGAAGATGGACCCGGAGGACCTCTCCATGCGGCTTCGCGACAAATTACTCTACGGCCAGCATCCTTATGGAGCATATGCAACCCCGGAATCGGTGCAGTCAATCACGCGCGAGGATCTCGTCAAATTCCGCAACGCCCAGTTCGTGTCCAATAACGCGACGCTGGTGGTGGTTGGCGATGTCCAACCTGCGACCGTAATAGCGCAGGTGAAAGAGGTTTTTGGGGATTGGAAATCCCGCTTGCTCAAGGACGAACCCGAGGCGATGCCAGAGAACTCCATTCATGGGATCACCGTTGCCGTTGTGGACCGCCCAGGCTCGGTCCAGAGCAGTATTCTGGTGGCGGGCCGTGGCGTTGCAAAAAACAATCCCGACGCGCCGCAGTTGAGCGCCGTCAATTCCGTGTTGGGCGGCGGAATGTCCGGGCGGCTTGCGGAAAATCTCCGGGAAAAACACGGGTTCACTTACGGGTCAACCTCCGGTTTTTCAGCGAAGAAACTGGGCGGGACGTTTTCGGCGGGCGCCGAGGTGCGCAATGCCGTGACGGGCGCGGCAGTTCAAGAAATCCACAACGAATTGAAGCGGATCAGCAGCGAGCCGATTCCGGAAAGCGAACTGGCGCTGCAACGCAGTCTGCTGGTGGGCAACTTCCTTTTGAGTGTGGAAAACGAGAAGCGCATGGGCGAGAGGCTCCAAGAGATTGATCTCTATGGCTTGCCCAAGGATTTTTACAAGACCTACGCGGCAAAGGTCGCCGGATTGAAGCCGGAAAAAGCGGCGGAATTGGCGAAGCAATACATTGATCCGAACAACCTGATCATTATCGCGGTTGGTGAAGCCAGGGAGATCGTGCCGCAGTTGGAGAAATTCGGCAAAGTCACCGTTTACGATACGGATTTGAAGGAGAAGAAGTAGGCTGCAGCAATGGGAATCCCGACCCTAACGGGATTCGAACGAACGGCCCAACCTCTTCAGTAATATTTTGTAACTGTTGGAAGTAGCTGTTGTTCATACGCTTATAGAATAACAGTCCAACGGAGGATGTCTAGTGAAATTGTAAAAAATTGCAAGGGGCGGCAAAGGGTTTGTCATCATTTGTCATCCCAATCGGCCAAAAGCAGTCGGCGAAAATCGGCAAATCGTGTTGATCAAATCCGCTTTGGATTTCGGAGATTTTTCTCCACTTTCAACGTCATGCGGTTATGGATTTTTTCAGCAAACGCCCTGCGTCCACCATGTCCTGCTGAATTTGGAGGCGGTGCGTACGGGTGTCCTCAGATTCGCCGGGCATGGGTTGCCCCAATACAAAACTGGCGGCGCGTACGGCCGCAGAAGATTGTTCGTCGCGAAAATGTTGGGTGAGAC
>CAIYQA010000160.1 GCA_903928175.1 uncultured Spartobacteria bacterium
CGCACACCCCGCGAAAAGTTCGTTTCGGCGGGACGCCGAAACCAGCAGCCGGGACGGCTGCGCTCCCCGGACGAATCGCTCTGCACCTCACCCACTTTGAATCACGCCCTGGCGCTGCATGGCGTTGGCTTGATAGGTGACGGCCTTCTGGGAGGATGCTTCGCTGGCGCTTTCTTTGGTTGGTCGCCCCTGGCTGCACGATCAAGCAAACTCTTCTGCCAAAATTTAATAGTCTGATTATCTTAAGGATGCGGTATCAGGTGTCGCCACAGGGGCTCCGGGAGCCCAAGAGAAGCTTTTCGAGGACCCCCGGGGTGCGTTTCGGCACGAAAGAGGCAAGTAAGGGATTGCCAAGTGCGGAGTTTCGCGGAAAATCTGGCCATTCATGTCAGAGATTTCGAAAGCTTACGAACCGCAGGCAGTTGAAGAAAAATGGTATTCGCGCTGGCTGGCCGAGGGGTGTTTCACCCCCGACCCGGCTTCGGCGAAGCCTGCCTATTCCATCGTCATTCCGCCGCCCAACGTCACGGGGATGTTGACGCTGGGGCACGTCCTGAACAACACGATCCAGGACGTGCTGGCGCGTCGGGCCCGGATGCTCGGGCAGGAAGTTCTCTGGCTGCCGGGAACCGACCACGCGGGGATCGCCACGCAGACGGTGGTGGAGCGCAAGTTGCGCAAAGAGGAACACAAGACGCGGCGCGACTTGGGCCGCGAGGCGTTCCTGGAGCGCGTTTGGGGGTGGAAGGAGAAGCACGGCGGCATCATCATCCAGCAGCTCAAAAAACTCGGTTGCACCTGCGACTGGAGCCGCGAACGGTTCACGATGGATGCGGATTACTCCCGCGAAGTGCAGGCGGTGTTTGTCGATCTTTATAAAAAAGGGCTGATTTACCGCGGCAAACGGATGGTCAACTGGTGCCCGGTCTCGCTCACGGCGCTTTCGGACGAAGAGGTGATCATGAAGGCGCAGAACGGCTGGCTCTACCACATGCGCTATGAACTGGTGGATCGGCCCGGGGAATTTCTGGAGATCGCCACCACGCGCCCCGAGACGCTCATGGGCGACACGGCGGTGGCCGTTCACCCCGGCGACGAACGCTACAAGCACCTCATCGGCAGCCACATTTGGCGGCCGTTCCCGAAGGCGCGTATCCCGATTATCGCGGACGAACATATCGACCCGTCCTTCGGCACCGGGGTGTTGAAAGTGACCCCGGCGCACGACAAGGCCGACTTTGAAATCGGCCAGCGCCATCATCTGGAGATGCTCGATGTCATTCACCCGGACGGGACCATGAACGAATTGGCCGGGCCGGAGTTCGCCGGGATGGATCGTTTCGCGGCCCGCAAGGCGGCGGTGGAAAAGCTGCGCGAAATGGGGCTGTTGGTGAAGGAAGAACCTTATCAGAACAACGTCGGCTACTCCGAACGGGCCGACGTGCCGATTGAGCCGCGCCTGAGCGAACAGTGGTTTCTCAAATACCCCAAAGTCGCGGAATCCCTGGAGGCGGTGAAAAGCGGTGCGGTCCAGTTCCGCCCCGAGCGTTGGGCGCACGTGTACGACCACTGGATGCAGAATATCCAGGACTGGTGCATCAGCCGTCAGCTTTGGTGGGGCCATCGGATTCCCGTTTGGTACCGCAAGGATAATCCCGACTGCGTACACGTGGACATCGCGCCACCTGCCGACCCGGAAAACTGGACACAGGAAGAGGACGTGCTGGACACCTGGTTTTCGTCCTGGCTCTGGCCGTTCGCCACGATGGACGACGCCACGCGCGCCAAGTTCTACCCGACCACCGATCTCGTGACCGGGCCGGACATCATTTTCTTCTGGGTCGCCCGGATGATCATGGCCGGGTACGAATTCACCGGCCAAAAGCCGTTCGCCAACGTCTTCTTTACCGGCCTGATCCGCGACATGCAGGGCCGCAAAATGTCCAAATCGCTGGGCAACTCGCCCGATCCGCTCGATTTGATCGCCAAATACGGCGCGGACGGCATCCGCTTTGGCCTGCTGCGCATCGCGCCGCAAGGGCAGGACATCCGGTTCGACGAAAAGCAGATCGAGGAGGGGCGCAACTTCGCCAACAAACTCTGGAATGCCGCGCGTTTCCGCCAGATGCACGGGCCAAGTGCGCCGGAAGTGCAGCTCGCGGGATTCAAGCTCTCCAGCTACTCGCTCGACATCCTGGCCAAACTCCAGGAATTGATTTCGAAGCTCGACACAGCTTACGGCGAATACCGGTTCAATGAAGCCGCCCAGTTGATGTACGACTTCTTCTGGAGCGAATACTGCGACGGTTATGTGGAAGCGGCCAAAACGGAAATCTTCAGCGAAGACCCGGCCGCAAAGGAATCCGCGCTGGCCGTGATGGATTTCGTGCTTTCGCATTTCCTCCGCTTGCTCCAGCCGTTCATGCCGCACCTGGCGGCGGAACTCTGGACCACGCTCGGCTTCCAAGCGCCCACGCATGGCCGCGATCACCTGATGTATGTTGCGTGGCCGCAAGCCGCCGGACTTCTGGCGAAAATCGAACCGCACCGGCTCGCCGAAGCGGCCCAGCGGGTGGCAGCGGTATATGAAGCTGTTCGGCTGGCTCGCAACCTGCGGGCCGAGGTGCGCATCCCGTCGAACAAAAAAGTGCGCTTCTTTCTCAAGCCCCAACCTCAATGGGCGGCAGAAGAGAGCGGCACGTTTGCGCGACTCGTCAATGCCGATGCCGTGACGCTCGATGCGCAATACGAGCCTGCGCGCGGCGAACCCCGTGTGCTGACGCCCTTGGGCGAGCTTTATCTGCCGCTGGAGGGATTGGTGGATAGCTCCGCCGAACTGGACCGCATCCAGAAGGAAATCGCAAAAGTGCAAGCAGAACTCGAGACCGTGCGCAAAAAACTTTCCAACGCAAATTTCGTCCAGAACGCGCCCGCCGCCGTGGTGGACGAACATCGGCGGCGCGAAGCCGACTGGAAGGAAAAACTTTCGCAACTCCAGAAGATGCTGCAAGCTATAGCTGCTTGAGCTTTACAAGCATCCAAGCCGCATGAAAAAAATGGGAAAAAAATTCGCAGCATTGGCGCTTTTTGCCTTGGTGACGGGGCGGGCGCCCGCGGATATTTTGACTCCCGGGATGGACGCCGCTGAAAGCCTCGTCGAGATCACCAGTCTGAAAACCCAAAACGGATTTTCGGCCCAGTTTTGGATGACCACCGATGAACAAATCTTCACGAGCTGGGCCAAGACGGGGGAGATCCCCGGCCTCAAGCCTTCGTTGGAGCTCAAGCGCAACACCCCGATCTATTTGGCATTATTCATGGCAAATCCCGGCGTGCGCAAGGTGGTCAACGCAAAAAGCAAAAAGGTTAATTTGAGCAGCGACGTCACCTTTGATCTTTATATCGTCAGCCCCGGCGGCGTTTTAAGTCTCGCCACCAGAAAGCGGGTGGGTTGGAAGGGGGCGCCTCCCTCGCCCGGGCTGGTGTTCCTGGCCAAAGACCGGGGCGTTCTCGATTTCGAGGCTATTGATCCGTTGGGCGAATACACAATCGTGCTGGTCGTTCACGACAACATCCGCAAAACGGACATGAAACTCACCCGCAGGCTGGCGTTGGTGGACTGACGAGGCGGCCCTCCCCGGGCTCTACGATTCCCGTCGGTGGCGTTTGCTCTCGCGCACAAACCCGGCGCGCGCTTCTTCGATCATGCCGTGGAGAATTTCCACCGAGATGCAGACTGCGCCAAAGCTGGCGGCAGTGTCCTGTTCGAGCAGATCGCTGGTGGCGACGGTGAGATCGTGTTCGCGGCCATACATCGCCACGAGCCGTTCGATGACGGAATCGGCGGTTTGCCCCTGGCCGGAATAGAAAACCTGGATGCCGCCCGGCTCAGAGACCTCGGAGATGTGCTCCCCCTGGCCATCGAACACCGCCACCACGCGGATTCCGGTGATGTCCTGATACTCCGTGAGCGTTTTGACGAGCGACTCCCGGGCAAGCAACATCCGGCGCTGGTGCAGGGCGCGCAGCTCGGGCCATGCGAAAATGGCGCTATGGGCATCGACGAGAAGGACGCGCGCCATGGCAATGGGAACGGGAGGAACGAAAAAGCCACGAGCGTGCAGCGAGCACGCCCCGGCCTGGGTCGCATCGCCTCAAAAGAGGCCGCATTGAGAAGATGCTACTTCTTCGCCTTCGCAGCCGGAGCTGCGGCAGGCGCTTTGGCGGCCTCTTTTTTGCGTTCGAGATAAGCCGCACGGCGGCGGCGTTTTGCGACGGTTTTCAACTGTTGTCCCATAGGTGGGTTTTATATGAGCCTTTTCGCAAATTCATGCAAGCCGAAGGTTGTCGCGGGCGCGAATTTATGATTTTCTGCGGGGATGAAGCAACACCCTCGGAGCCTTCTGCTCGCTGCAATCTGCCTTGGACTCACCGCCTGCGCCAGTCATCGCCAGGACATTTCAGCTCCCATCAAAACGCCCCCGCCTGCGCCCAAGGCGATTGGCAGGGTCTCGCTGGTGAACGAGGAACTCGGTTTCGCGCTCATCCAGACTGCGGAAACGCCGGAAGCGGGGACCCCCTTGCAAGCCCGTTCCCAGGATGGAAGCGAAACCGCGCTTCTGAAGGTCTCGAAGGAGCAAAAGCGCCCCTTCGTCATTGCCGACGTCATGAAAGGCAAGCCGCACGTGGGTGAAGTCGTGACGAAGTAGTCCGTTGGGCTCCCTTGCATTACGGGGGGATTTTTGGAGAAAACCACATACATTAGACCAGTTTCGGTTTAATTTGTCGCATTCCTCTCGCCCCGAAGGGGCTGAGTAAAACAGCTCAGGGCAGCGCCCTGGGTATGCGTGTGAGAGAGCCGTGCCCTGCAAGGGCACTGGGAAACGCTCGTGCTCAATCCGCTCCCCCTTACCAGCGCCCTTGCAGGGCGCAACCGGTTGTTGCGCGGCACCCAGGGCGACGCTGC
>CAIYQA010000161.1 GCA_903928175.1 uncultured Spartobacteria bacterium
AAAGTGGTTGCGGGGGCGGGATTTGAACCCGCGGCCTTCAGGTTATGAGCCTGACGAGCTACCAGGCTGCTCCACCCCGCGATCTGGTCTGTTGAATCTGCCTCAACCCCGGCATTTTGCAAGGGGAATCTGGTTTTCCCGGCGAAAAAAGCCATTTCCAGAGTAAACAATGCGTAATCGCAGGGAGGCCGACAAATCGAGCCCCCGCGTATTTTCCCCAAAAAGGCTTTTCTTCCCGGCAGATCGTTTTAGCGTAAACACCAAATCTCATTCTTATGTTCCAACGCATCAGTAATCTCATCCGTGGTTTCATCAGCCTCGTTTTAGGCAAGGCGGAACGGCAGAATCCCGAAGCGCTGCTGGAAATCGAAAAGGAAAACCTGCGCAAGCAGATCGCCAATTACAACCAGGGACTCGCCGCACATGCCGGTCTATGTGAGCGGCTCATCAACCAGATCCGCAACCTGGAGGGCGAGGAAAATGACCTTCGCGCCAAAGCCGCCGCGCATCTCCGCGCCGGGAACCGGGAAGCCGCGGGCCAGTACGCGCTGCGCCTGCAAACAGTCACACGCGAGGTCGAGGAAAACCGCAAACAACTGGACCAATCCGAGGCTTCCTACAACGAACTGGTACATGCGCGCGACGTGGCGGTCAAAGCCGCCAAGGAGAAGATCGAAGCCATGAGCTACGCGGTGGACGACCTGAAGGTGAAGCGCGCCACGGCGGAGTTGTCGGAAATGGCGGGCGGAATGATCAGCTCCATCGGGGGGTCGGGCGACAATCTCGACCGTTTGAAAGGGATGCTCGAAGAGGAGCGCGCGAAAGCCTCGGGCCGCGCGCGGGTTGCCCGTGACACGCTGAGCACCGAGGGGATCGACCTCAAGGAAACCGAGCAAAAAGCGCTGGCCGACCAGGCGCTGGAGGACTTTGCCGCGAAAGAGGGAATCCACATGGACCCCAAGGTGCTGCCCCCCTCCCCGCCAGCCCCCAAGACGTTGGGGCCGGGCTCTCAATAAATTAAAACCCGCTTTTATTGATGCTCAAACCTGACTTTTTCATTGATTGAGTGTTATTGTTTCTGAAACACCCAGACATCATGAAGTTCAGCATTGTCACCCCCTCATTTAATCAAGTCAGATATTTGGAGAAAACCTTGCAGAGTGTCTTGAATAATGAAGATATAAATATTGAATATATTGTGATCGATGGAGGGTCAACCGACGGAAGCATCGATATTATTAAAAAATACGCTCACCGACTGGCATATTGGTGCAGCGAACCAGATGGCGGCCAATACGATGCCGTCAATAAAGGATTTCAACATGCCACTGGGGATATTTTGGCTTGGGTCAATTCATCGGATTTATATCTGCCATGGACTCTCCCCACTGTTCGCGATATTTTCCATAAATTTCCTGAAACTCAATGGGTCACCTCACTCATGCGGCTCTCCGTCGATGGTTGGGGGCGTTTTTCCGGTTTCTGCACGGCCCCGGGTTTTTCTCGGAATTCATTTATTCAAGGCTTGGGCGGATCCAGCTTTATCCAACAGGAGTCCTGCTTTTGGACGCGATCGCTGTGGGACAAAATTGGGGGCCGAATCCCCGATGATTACCGTTTTGCTGGCGATTTTCACCTCTGGTCCCTCTTTTTTGAACACGCCCCTTTGACAGGCGTCGATTGTCCTCTTGCAGCATTTCGTTACCACGCCTCCCAGAGGAGTCATGAAAACCGTTATACGGATGAAGTGGCAGAAATTCTGACTGCGCTACGGCAAGATGTCACCGTTCCTCCCCACAACCGACAGGTCCCGATTGTGTTGATGGATGGGGAGAAAAAACAGGTGGACCCCCTCGGACCACCCATAGGAGATTGGTCACTCAGGATTTTGCCGGACGACCAATCAGTCGCACAGCAGAGTAATCTTCAGGATATATGCGAAGAGCGCCTCGCTTTAATAAACAAACTTTCCCAATCCAACGGAGAGCTTCGGGCGGCAGTCGCATCGCTCAAGGACAAACTGGCTACGCTCAACCAAAAAGCTACTCTTAAGAAGCAGGCTAGCCTAAAATATCAAATCAAGAAGCTATTTAAAAATCGCTGAATTTTCGCAGCGAAGCTCATCTCCCTTTTTTGACTTTTCGTGAATTTCGTATTTCGGGAATGAGGCTTCCGAGGAGGAATCTTGGCGACCCTTGTTATGCTCTTGCCGCTATACCCCCGCAAATGTACTGATTTCTAGCCGGGTCCTGGGAATAAAGGCGGTCCCAGAGTAAATTCTGTCTCTTTGGTAGCTTAAGAGGGGTGCCTTTCAGGGTGGGAAAATCGAGGGCGTAAATCGGGGCTTGTGGCGACGGATGTTTGAGTTATTTTGCATCTTATGCCACACACCGCCGACCCATGCAAACTGCTCCTCGATGCAAACTGTATGCACGCTCCAATAATCGACATAGGCGGTTTCGCCAATCTGCTTTTCGGCGTCAAGACCGTTGTCGATCTCGGCGCGTCGGATGGCCGCTGGACCAGGGAGCATCTGACCTGTTTCCACGAGAGCGCGCGGTTCGTGCTGTTCGAACCGCTGGAATATCCCGATCCCTTTCAGCATCCGAAGGTGTCTTGGCATCGGGCGGTCGCGTCCGACCGGAACGGGACGGCGCGGTTCACAGTGACGCCCGACAAGTTCGGGTCCGGAGTGTACAAGGACACGCCGGACGCTGTGGAGGTGCCGAGCATGCGGCTGGATTCCGTGCTTACGGAGCAGGAAGGACCGTTCTTTGTCAAGTTCGACACACACGGGCACGAGCGGCCAATCCTTCACGGACTTGGTGCGGTGCTGCTGGCGCAAACCGAGTTTGTGCTGATGGAGTGCTACAACATTCCTGAGTCGCTTGGGGGTTGCGCGTTCTCCTGGCTGGACGTGGCCTCTGTACTTCCCGACTTCCGCGCCCTAGCGATTACGGAGTGCATGCACCGACCTGGCGACGGGGTGCTCTGGCAACTTGACATTCTGTTTGCCAGGAAGACCAACTCCGTGTTTCAGCAGACCTCTTATGCTGTATAAACATCCTCGCCATATATCCAAGCAACACGAAGTCAGGCATCGCGTTGTTGGAATACTGGTCGAGTCTGTTTCCTATAATCTTCGATAAAGACTCAGGCCACCTGCCAGCCTTCTTGTCTAAGGAAGCATTAGCCCTTTCTAGCGTGATCAAGCCTTCCGGCTGATAACGGAGGCACACCAGTCTGCTGCATGGCGGAACACAGTAAAATCTTCGAAGAAAAATACATTTCCCCAAGCTTTGCTGGAAATCGCGGTGGAATTAGACAGGAAACAACAACCCTTCACTTCTTCGATATGATAAATCACAATAAACCAGGGATAATCCCGCTTCCTCATTTCTTGTGCAATATCTACAAGTCTGTTCAATGTGGTCCCTGTGCCAATAGAAACCTTCTCTCCCCAAAACTCAGCACAAACTACCGGATATCGATACGATCCCATCCCCCGGATCACTTCAAGGTCAAACCCCTCGGTATCAATCTTTACCAACCCGATTTGGGTGGGAACCTCTCCGCTTCGGTGCAAACTTTCAAGACTTCTGACCGGCACCTCAATGTGCTTGGTAAATTTCAATTCGCAATTTAACTCTCGCGGTATAAGCGTGTTGAAAACACTCGTATCGCCAAATTTTCCACCCGAATAATCCTCTGCCACGCTCAACTCCATGGTTTGATCCGTTTTGCCAAGTGCCATTTGATAAGAGTGGAACTTCGGGTCATGAGCCAATCGGTTTTGCAGTGTGGCAAAGACGGGGGGAAAAGGTTCAAATGCATAAACATTATAGCCGTGGGCAAGCAGACGTTCTGATACTTCACCAATGTTCGCGCCGATATCGATCGCCGTGCGCTCCGGTAGGAATGAGTAAAGAAAAAGCATCAAGTCAACCTCCGGATTTTCCCGAAGATAGGTATCCTCCGGCAACGAATCCGCAGAGGGGATCGTACTGTGAGAATGCTCGTGCATCGGCCTCAAATAACAGAGGAGCTCGTCGTGCCTTTCCGCGTTGGCGCTGTCCGCCTTTTCCACCGCCGATTCCAACTGCTTAAACCGGGCAAGATTCTCTGCCTGAATATCCTTGAAAATGCTTCGGACGATCGAATTTCGGAGGATTTTTTTCAATGCGCGTATCATAAACTTTCATCAATTAAATTTAACCTTACCCGGCCACATCAGAGCCTATGTGCTTGGCTCCTGAGAATGCGCATACAATTGCAGCATCAGATCCGATTGACAAGGCGATTTTACACGGCAGTTTATCACCCGTGACTTGATTGAGCTGAGGTGGGTGGAATTATGTATTGGGGTATCAGCAGGTGGGCAAGGCTGGAAAATATGTCAAGCAAAAGTGAACATCACCCGCCCACCGCGCGGCGATTTGCCGCGTCGAGCCGCGAGGCGAACGTGGAGAGCGAGCCTGCGCGGAAAAGATGCGGCAGCGCAGCCAGCGAGGCATCGGCGAGCCGCCCCTCCTGGTGTCCAAGGCCGCTCTGGAGGTAGATGGCCAGGCGCAGCAATTCCGCATCGTCCTTGAAACACAGTTCCTGCCGTTCCGCATCCGTTCCGTGGAAATCCCGCTCGGCGCTTTCAAAGTCGATCAGGAAAACGCGCACCGGCGCGGTGCAGACAATGAGGTTGTGCAATTCCAGGTCGCGGTGAAAAAAATGGTTTTCGTGGAGTTTCTGCACCTGCGCGTAAGCCTCCTCCGCGAGTTTCCAGAGGCCGATGAGCGCAGCGGGATCGGCCTGCTGCGCAATGCCCAGGCAGCTTTCCTGCGGCTCCACGTTGGTGAAGGGGGAGAGGCGGCTCAGCGGTTTGCCCGGCAGAAACGACGAGCGGATGGTGTTGGCGTCATAGCCGATCGGCCCGGGTGCCCCGAGGATCTCGGCGGCGGCGCGATGGTTCTCAAACTCCACCTGCGGGTCGCCATGAAAACTCCACGGGTGATACGATTTAAGGAAATGGATCGGGTAGCGATCGGCCAACGGAAATGCCTTGCGGGTTTGGCGTCCGGCGATCACAAGCTGCATCTGGACGAGTTCCCGCCCGTCTGGCCCTTCTTTGCGGGCGATGGAGCGCAGCGAGAAATCTTTCTCGCGGGGCCGCGCCAGCAGATGCTGAAACCCCTCGGCCACTTCGATGCTGTGGAAGGGGGAGAGCGGGACGAGGGCGTTTTCTTGGGTCATTGTGATCAATGCAAGCCAGGTTTGGTATTTGTTTGCTCCTTCGCCTCAAATTCTACGATGTGCTTTCTGATGTCGTCATTTAAGAAAGAATAGAGGTAGTCGGCTGGATAATAAAAGCGCAACCGGGCGAGGGCCGGGCCGAAAACCCAGAGGTCTTCGCCGTATTGAGCGTCGGCAAGAAGGGATTCCTTGTGCGCTTTTTCATCGAGTCCGCTCCAGTCTTTTTTCACCCGGTCGATGAGTTCGGGGCTTTCAATGGGGGAGTTGATGATGAGGCCTGCGGTTGGCTGATAGCGCACGGGGAGTAGGTTGCGGTTTACGATTTGGCCGATGAGGGCATAGCAGACATCGCCCACTTTGATGGTATAGCTGCTCAAGAAACTTTTTTCCTTTGCGTAGCGAGGCAGATAGGGCATCTGGGTTGAGCGAAAGCGCATGTCGTATTCATCGTGGAATTCGCGGAACATGAAGAAGTCTTTGCCGAGGGTTAATTTGGTTGGGCGTCTATCGCCAAGGTGTTCAATGAGATGAGGGAGCGCTGCAACGCCGCGACGCACGAGTTCGCGCATTGCTGGCGGAACCTTTGGAGCAGGGGAGCCGAGCACGCCGCCTCCAAATTGCAACGGCTTGTCTTCGGCGATGAATCCATTCACGATGGCTGTGCCATGCAGTCCGGGCGCTTGGGAATCGATCAGCGTCAAATCGTCAATGAGTTTTTCAACAGGAATTGACGCGAGGTTATCCGATGCACTTGCAAAACCAACCATCGTGAGGACGATGAGAACATGGAGCAGGGGTTTCATACTGATTGCCTTGATAATCAAGTATGCTCCCTCTTCCCTGTCATGGATACAAGTTCAAACGAAAAGGGGCCGTCTCTTGCGAGACGGCCCCAAGGTTTTCAACTGTTCAGGCGATGCTTACTTGATGAAGAGCATTTCCTGGTAGGTCGGCAGCGGCCAGAGGTCGTCGGCGATGAGGCCTTCGAGCGCGTCGGCGGGCGCACGGACTGCCAGGAGCGCCGGAATTACGGCCTCCAGGTAGTGCTTCGCGTGCTCATGAACGCCGCCTTTGGTCTCGTGGGCATGCACGCATTCGAGCTTGTTGAGCGCGGCGAGCAGTTCCTTGGAGAGGGCGGTGACCTTCGTGAGCATTTCCGTATCGGCTTCGACGCCTGCTGCCTTCATCTTGGCGGCGGTGTCGGCCAGTTCGCCCTGGTACCGGACGGCGGCGGGATAAATGATCGTCGTGCCGATCTCGAGAACGAGGTTGGCTTCGACGTTCACGCTCTTGACGTATTGTTCAAAGGCGATCTCTTCGCGGCTCTCAAGCTCGCGCTTGGTGAGCACTCCGAATTTCTCGAACGCGGCAACGGTGGTCTCCGCCGTATAAGCCGGAAGGGCGTCCACGGTGGTCTTGAGGTTCGGCAGGCCACGCTTTGCGGCTTCGGCGTGCCATTCCTCGGAGTAGCCATTGCCATTGAAGATGACGCGGCCGTGTTCGTTGATGATCTTCTCGAGCACGCTCTGGATCGCTTCGTTGAGCTTGCCGGGAGCGGCTTTCTCCAACTCACCCGCGATGTATTCGAGGGATTCGGCGATGATGACGTTGAGCGCTGTGATGGCTGCGCCGATGGATTGGTTGGAGCCGACCGCGCGGAACTCGAATTTGTTGCCGGTGAAGGCGAACGGGCTCGTGCGGTTGCGGTCGCCTGCGTCCTTGGGCAGGTGCGGCAGAACGTCCACCCCGATATTGATGGTGGAAGCGGCCTTGCTGGTCTTGGCTCCGCCCTTGCGAATCTGCTCAAACACATCGGCGAGCTGGTCGCCGAGGAAGATTGAGATGATGGCGGGAGGCGCTTCGTTCGCGCCGAGGCGATGGTCGTTGCCGGCGCTGGCCACCACGGCGCGCAGGAAGCCCGCGTGGAGGTCCACGGCGCGGATCATCGCACCGCAGAACACGAGGAACTGGGCATTCGCGTGCGGCGTATCGCCGGGGTCCAGCAGGTTGCCCTGCGTGGCGTTGCCAAGCGAGAAATTGAGATGCTTGCCGCTGCCGTTCACGCCCGAGTAGGGCTTCTCGGCGAGGAGCGCTTCCATGCCGTATTTCTGGGCCACGGAGCGGAGGGTCGTCATGACCAACTGCTGGTGGTCGGCGGCGAGGTTGCTGGTCTCATAGACCGGAGCGATCTCGTATTGCGAAGGAGCCACTTCGTTATGGCGGGTCTTGATCGGGATGCCGAGCTTGAACAGTTCGCGCTCACATTCCATCATGTAAGCCAAAACGCGCTCGGGGATCGCGCCGAAGTATTGATCCTCAAACTCCTGGCCCTTGGGAGCCTTGGCGCCGAAAAGCGTGCGGCCTGCGTTGAGCAGGTCGGGCCGGGCGAAGAAGAAGTTGCGGTCAATGAGGAAATATTCCTGTTCGGCGCCTGCGGTGCTGGCGACGTGGGCGATCTTCTCATGGCCGAAGAGGCTCAGGATGCGCTTGGCCTGCGTGTTGAGGGCCTGCATCGCGCGAAGCAGCGGGGTCTTGTTGTCAAGCACATCGCCGGTCCAGGAGATGAACGCGGTCGGGATGCAGAGCGTGCTGCCTGCGGGATTTTCGAGGATGTAAGCGGGGCTGGTGACGTCCCAAATGGTATAACCCCGGGCTTCAAAGGTGGAACGAATGCCGCCGCTCGGGAAGCTCGAAGCGTCAGGTTCGCCCTGGATGAGCTGCTTGCCGGAGAACTCGGCGACCGTGCCGCCGATTCCATCGGGCGAGAGGAACGAGTCGTGTTTCTCAGCCGAGAGGCCGGTGAGGGGATAAAAGACGTGCGCATAATGCGTCGCGCCTTTTTCGATGGCCCAATTCTTCATTGCCGTTGCAACGGCGTCGGCTACGGCGGCGTCGAGTTTCGCCCCGCTTTCGATGGTTTGAAGAAGGCTCTTATAAACAGCCTTCGGCAGACGGTTTTTCATTTCCGCCGGGCTGAACACGTTGGAACCGTACAGATCAGCCGAAAACACATCGCGGAAATTCGTCGAGGTGGTCGGTTTGAAGTTGGTGACGGCGTTGATTGCTTGGAGTCTGGAGATGCTTGCGCTCATTGGTTAGAAGTTGAAGCCCGCTACTTAGCACCTTCAGTGCCAAATGCCAACGATAAGTTTCCCAAATTGCAGCACCGAGGGTGGGAAAAAAGCGCACCCTAAACCCAAAGGAGGTTGAAGGGGAAATTTGTGGCTATTTTTAGACAGATGTGGTCAGAAAAAGACAGATTTTTCAGGATTTCACGAATAGCAAATCCCTTGCGATTCTACTGCCGGTTCCATAAGCTAATTTGTTTACGCAATAGAACCTCTATATCTCGCCCATAATGAATCTCGAAAGCCTCTCCCGTGCCGCCAACGAAGCCCGCGGCCTTGCCATTGACGCCGTCCACCAATGCTCCTCCGGCCACCTCGGGTTGCCGCTCGGCTGTGCCGAAATCGGAGCCGCCCTCTTCGGGCACGCGCTCCGGGTGAACCCCGAGCAGCCCAAGTGGCTCAATCGCGACCGGTTCGTCCTTTCCGCCGGGCACGGCTCCATGTTCCTCTACTCCTGGCTCCACCTGGCCGGGTATGATCTCTCCATAGAGGAAGTCGCGAAATTCCGCGTGCTCCACAGCAAAACCCCCGGCCACCCCGAGTCGTTTGAAACCCCCGGCGTGGAAGCCACCACCGGACCGCTGGGGCAGGGAATCGCCAATGGAGTCGGCTATGCCGTTTCCTCCAAAATGATGGCGGCCCGCTTCAATACGTCCGAACACCCGATTTTCGACCAGCACATCGTCGTCCTCGCGGGCGACGGCTGCATGCAGGAAGGGGTTGCGCAGGAAGCCAGCGCCTTTGCCGGGCACGCGCAGCTTGATAACCTGATTTTGATTTACGATTCCAACGACGTGACCCTCGACGCCCTGGCCGAGGCTTCGCAGATCGAGGACACGGCCCAGCGCTATCGCGCGTTCGAGTGGGACGTGCAAACCGTGGACGGCCATGACATTCCCGCGTTCCTCGCCGCCTTTGAGCGTGCCAAAACCGCCACCGGCAAACCCCAACTGATCATCGCCAAGACGGTCATCGGCAAAGGTATTCCCGAAGTTGCCGGAACCAGCAAAGGCCACGGCGAAGGCGGCGCGAAGTTCGCCGATGCCGCTCGCAAAGCGCTGGGGCTGCCGGAAGAACATTTCTTCGTTTCGTGCGACACCCGCTCCTATTTCGCGGAACTTAAAAAAGCGCGCATTGCGGAATACGAAGCCTGGAGCGCATTATATAAAGCCTGGAGCGCCGCGAATCCTGACAAGGCCGCTCTGATCGAGAGCGGCGTAAAACAGGAAATCCCCGCCGATCTCCTGGCCCGCATCCCGGTATTCCCCGCCGATGCAAAGCTCGCCACGCGCAAGGCGGGCAGCGACGTCCTGCAGCCCATCGCCGAAGCCCTTCCGCTCGCGGTCAGCGGCTCCGCCGACCTCTACGGCTCCACGCTCAATTACATCAACAGTTCCAAAGATTGGTCCCCAAAAAACTACGGCGGACGCAATATCCGGTACGGCATCCGCGAGCACGCCATGGGCGGCATCATGAACGGTATTGCGTTTGACGGCATCTTTCGCGCTTCGGGAGCCACCTTCATGGTCTTCGCCGATTACCTGCGGCCCTCCATCCGCGTCGCGGCGCTCTCGGGTCTGCCCGTCGCCTACATCTTCACGCACGATTCTGTGGGCGTCGGCGAAGACGGCCCCACCCACCAGCCCGTGGAGACCGTCAGCGGCCTGCGTGTCATCCCGAACCTCGATGTCATCCGCCCCGCCGATCCCGAGGAAACCGCCGCTGCCTTCGCCGCCGCCATGCAGCGCACCAATGGACCAACCGTTCTCTCACTGACCCGCCAGGTCGTGCCCAACTTGAGCTTCGCCCCGGTGGAAACCCGCCGCGAGGGGACGCTCAAAGGCGCTTACATTCTCGTCAAAGAAACCGCGCCGCTGGAGACGATCCTTCTTGCCGCGGGCAGCGAAGTGCAGCATGCCGTCGCCGCCGCGAAAGAACTCGGTGAGGGAGTGCGCGTCGTCTCCATGCCGTCCATGGAGCGTTTCGAGCGCCAGAGCGCCGAATACCGCGAGGAAATCCTCCCGATCGGCTGCCGCCGCCGTGTCGCCATCGAAGCAGGGGTGAGCGACCTTTGGTATCGCTGGGTTGGACTCGATGGCAAAGTGCTCGGCATCGACCGTTTCGGCATCAGCGCCCCCGGCGACCAGGTCATGGGAATCCTCGGCATGACCGCCGCCAACGTGGTCGCGGCTGTGCGCGGGCTGGCGTAAGCGTGTAAATACCATATCCTACTCAATGGTAGCCGGAGTTCGCTTCCTCACTTCTCCAATGCCGCGCGCATTGCCGCGAAGCGCGACTTTGCCGCGGGCGCTTCCACCGGGGTGTTGAGCATTTTCTTGAGGTCGATGGTTTCGATGTGCTCGGGGTCGAGCTCTTTGAGGAAGCTGCTCGGATTGCACGGGACAACGCCGCCATAGCGGAACCGGTTGAAACAATAGGTCATCGTCAGCGTCTTTTGCGCGCGCGTGATGCCGACGTAGAGCAGCCGCCGCTCCTCATCCAGTGTCCCTTCGAGTTTGGAGCGATCATGCGGCAGGATGCCTTCCTCCAATCCTACCAAGTAACAATGCGGAAACTCCAGGCCCTTGGAGGCGTGCAGCGTGATGAGCATGACGCCATTGCCCTGCTCCTTGTCCTTGTCGTCCTCATTTTCCTGGCGCAACGCCATGGCGTCGAGGTAGCCGCGCAGCCCCTCGCTGGAGTGTTGCGAAAACCGCTCAAACCCTTCAATCACATCGCGCACGCTGCTCTCGCGCTTGAGTGCTTCGTCGGGGGTTTTGCACGAGCGGCGCAGGTCTTCGTAGTAGCCGGACTCATTGATGATCCTGCGAAAAAGGGCGACCTGATCCACCAACGGCTCGTTGAGTTTCGTCTCCCAGTGATCAAGCTGGCCCACAAAATGCGTGATGGCTTGGGCTGCGCGCGGGGTGACGGTTTTGCGCAGTTCCGGCAACTGCAAGGCCTGGAAAAGGCTGCATTTGCGTTTGATGCTCAACTCCAGCGCCCGCTCCACGGTGTTGTCGCTGATGCCGCGCGGCGGAGTGTTGATGATGCGCAGCAGACTCACGTCGTCATCGGCATTGAGCGTGCAGGCGGCGTAAGCGAGCACGTCCTTCACCTCACGGCGATCAAAGAAGCTTTTGCCGCCCACGATTTTGTAAGGAATCTGGCGCTCCCGTAGCGCCTCTTCGAGGAGCCGGGATTGAGCGTTCATGCGGAAAAGAATCGCAAAATGCTCGAATTGGAGCGTCTCCCCGGTTTTGCGACGCGCGATTTCGTTGGCGATGAACTCCGCCTCCTGCCGGTCGTCGGGCGCTTGCACGAGCCGTATTTTGTCGCCGTCGCCCTTGCCGCTCCAGAGTTTCTTGGGACGGCGACGCGGGTTGTTTTTGATGAGCGCGTTGGCCGTGTTGAGGATGGCGTTAGTGCTTCGGTAATTCTGCTCCAGCTTGACGACGGTGGGGTTGGGGAAGTGCTGCTCGAATTCCAAAATGTTGGAGACCTCCGCGCCGCGCCAGCCGTAGATGGACTGGTCGTCGTCGCCCACCACCGCGACATTGGGCGAGGTGCCATCCTCTCGATTCGCCAGGTAGCTGACCATTTCCAACTGGAGCCGGTTGGTGTCCTGGAACTCGTCCACCATGATGTAGCGGAACCGGTTGCGCCAGCGTTCGCGCACGTCCGGGTGCTCGGCCAGCAGCTTTACCCCCAGCAGGAGGAGGTCGTCGAAATCGACGGCGTTGAGCTGTTTCAACGCGGCTTGATAACGGGCAAAGACCGAGCCGAGGAGCGTCTTTTCATCCTGCGGAGCGCTCCAGCCGTTGTTCTTGGCTTTGCTGATGAGCGACTTGGCGAGGTTCGGCTCCAGCTTCTCGCCGATCGCCGCCGTCTTGGTGATGATTTTTTTAATGAGCCCCGACTGCTCGCCCTCGTCATAGATCGTGAAATTCTTTTTATAACCGAGCTTCTCAATATCGGTGCGCAAGATCCGCACGCAAAGATCGTGGAAGGTGGACATCGTCACCTTCTTGGCCACCTCCGGGTCCACCATGCCCGCCAGACGCTCGCGCATTTCGTTGGCGGCCTTGTTGGTGAAGGTGACGGCGAGGATCGAGTTCGGATCGATCTTCTGCGCCAGCATGTAGGCGATGCGCACGGTGATGACGCGCGTCTTGCCCGTGCCCGCCCCGGCCAGGATGAGCAGCGGCCCCTCGATGGTCGTGGCGGCGTGGCGCTGGGGGTCGTTGAGATCGAAAAGGCGGAAGGACATGCGGCGGATTTTAAGGAGCGCGAGACTCTAGCGGCGAACGGCCGCTCCCGCACGCTTTTTTCCTCACTCGGCGTGTAACGCGAAAACTTCCTCAACGCTTGGCATCCAAATGCATGCCAGTTTTCCGCCCTCCATGGGACGAGGATTGCGCTTTTGCTTAAGCCAGCCACTCCGTGTGGAACGTCCCCGGCTTATCGACTCGCTCGTAAGTGTGCGCGCCAAAAAAGTCGCGTTGCGCTTGAAGCAGGTTGGCTGGCAGGCGCTCGCTCCGGTAGCTGTCGAAGTAGGCTAGTGAGGCGCTGAACGCCGGTGCCGCGACCCCTTGCTCAATGGCGGTGACCACCGCATACCGCCAATTGGCCTGGGTTTGGGCGAGGATGGCGGTGAAGTAGGGCGCGAGCAGCAGATTCTTGAGGTCCGGGGTTGTTTCGTAGGCTTCTTTGATCCGGTTCAGGAACTGGGCACGGATGATGCAGCCTCCGCGCCAGATGGTGGCGATATCGCAGAAGTTCAACGGCCAGTTATAGAGCGCAGCGGCGGAGCGCAATTGCGAGAACCCCTGGGCGTAGCTGATGAGCTTGGAGGCGTAGAGCGCGTCGCGCACGGCCTCGATGATTTTTGCACGGTCGCCGGTGAACGGCTTCACGGCGGGTGCGGGGAGCAGACGGTTGGCGGCAACGCGCTCCTCTTTAAGCGAGGAGATAATGCGCGCTTCCACGGCAGATGCGATGGTGGAAAGCGGCACGCCCATTTCCACGGCGTGGTTCACGGTCCATTTGCCGGTGCCCTTCTGGCCCGCTTTGTCGAGGATGAGGTCAACGATTGCGGCGCCGGTCTCCGGGTCTTTTTTGGTGAAGATTTTTTCCGTGATATCGATCAGGTAACTATTGAGTTCGCCCCGGTTCCAGTCGGCAAAGATCGCGTGGAATTCCTCCGCCGTAGGATGGATGGTCGCCTTGAGGATTGCGTAGGCCTCGCAGATGAGCTGCATGTCGCCATACTCAATCCCATTGTGAACCATTTTCACGTAATGACCCGCGCCGTCCGGTCCCATGTGGCGGCAGCATGGCTCGCCCTCTACCTGGGCCGCGATCTTGCGGAAGATCGGTCCGACGGCTTCCCACGATTTTTGCGAACCGCCCGGCATCATCGCAGGGCCTTTGAGCGCGCCCTCTTCACCGCCGGACACGCCGCAGCCGACATAATGGATGCCGGTCGGGGCAATGGCTTTTTCGCGGCGCTGGGTATCGCTCCAGAGCGAGTTTCCGCCATCAATGATCACATCGCCCGGTTCCATAAGGGGGATGAGCTGTTCGATCACGGCATCCACCGGCGCGCCCGCTTTGACCATGATCATCGCCTTCCGGGGGCGCTGCAACGAGGCCACAAATTCCTGCAATGTGCGCGTGGGGACGATCTGCATTCCTTTGGCCCGGTTGGCGGCAAAGCGCTCGGTCACTTCCGGAGTGCGGTTAAAGACCGCAACCGTGAACCCTTTGCTTTCCATGTTGAGAACGAGGTTCTCGCCCATTACGGCGAGCCCGATAAGGCCGATGTCGCACAATTTCATAGAGGTATTATTGGTTCCCGCGTGTTATCTCCACGGGTTTTTCCAGCGCCATGCTATAGGACGAACCTTCCGGGACAATGTGTGTTGCTGCAAACGGCACTAAAATTCGCGCATTTCCGAGTGGCGGCGAATGCGCTATTTTTAGCCTGTTTCGCAGAAACTGGGATGGAGAATCGGATTCAAGGGAATAGAGTCTTCTCGTTCCTCCAATCCCTGCACACCATTGCATATGCCATTCATTCACGATGATTTTCTCCTGAGCACCGGGACCGCGCGTCGGCTCTATAGGGAGTTTGCCAGCAACGAGCCGATCCTGGATTACCACTGCCATCTTTCGCCGCGTGACATCGCGGAGAACCGTCATTTCAAAGACCTTTTTGAGATCTGGCTGAGCGGCGATCATTACAAATGGCGGGCCATGCGCTCCAATGGTGTGAATGAGCGCTTTTGCACGGGGGATGCCTCGCATTTCGAAAAATTCCAAGCGTGGGCCGCCACGGTGCCGCACACGCTTCGCAACCCGCTTTACCATTGGACGCATCTCGAGCTTGCGCGGCATTTTGGAATTGATGAGTTGCTCAACGAAAGCAGCGCCGAACGCGTCTGGTGCCAGGCGAACGAGCGGTTGGCGACAGTGGAGGGGACGACGCACGAGATTTTGCGGAAGTTTCGCGTGACCGCGCTCTGCACGACGGATGATCCCGCCGATGACCTCAACTATCACCGGGCGATTGCCGCTTCCGGGCTGGCCACAAAGGTTTACCCGACCTTCCGGCCCGACAAGGCGCTTTGCGTCCATCAGCCTGCGCCTTTCAACGAGTGGGTGGATCGCCTCGCGAAAGTGAGCAACGTGGATGTCGGAAATTTCGGAAACTTCTTGGATGCTTTGCGCCGTCGGCACGAGGATTTCCATGCCATCGGCTGCCGCCTTTCCGATCATGGATTGGAGTATTGCTACAGTGATTTCTGCACGGAAAAAGAGGCGGCGGCTATTTTTGAGAAAGCCAGGGCAGGCGAAGCGGCCAACAGCCGTGACTATGCCCGTTTTGCGGCGTTCATGATGCTTTTCTTTGGCACGCTTGATGCCGGAAAAGGCTGGACCAAGCAACTGCACCTCGGCGCGTTGCGCAATAACAACTCGCGGCTGCTGCGGGAGCTGGGACCGGATACGGGGTTTGATTCCATCGGCGATTTTCCTCAAGCCACCGCGCTGGCTGCTTATCTGGACCGGCTGGAGCAGGAAAATGCGCTGCCCAAGACGATTCTCTACAACCTGAACCCCGCGGAAAATTACGTCTTCGCGACGATGATCGGCAATTACCAGGATGGCAGCATCCCGGGCAAAATTCAGTTTGGCTCTGGGTGGTGGTTCCTGGATCAGAAGGAGGGGATCGAGTGGCAGATCAACGCGCTCTCCAGCCTTGGGCTGCTCTCGCGCTTCATCGGGATGCTTACCGACTCGCGCTCTTTCATGTCCTATCCGCGCCACGAATACTTCCGGCGCGTGCTCTGCAACATGCTCGGGCGGGATGTCGAGAGCGGGGAGATTCCCTATGACGACCGCTTGGTCGGGGAGATGATCCGCAATATCTGCCACCGGAACGCAAGCGAGTATCTGGCATTACCTTAAACTGCGGCGATTCCTACGAAAATGGTGAGCAACCTATTTGATCTCTCCGGTGAAGTGGCGGTGGTCATTGGCGCAACGGGCGCGCTCGGCGGCGCCCTGGCTGAAGGCCTGGCCCACGCTGGCGCCAGCGTCGCGGTGCTGGGGCGCAATAGCGAGCGGGGTCAGGCGTGTGTGCGCCGGATTGAGGCCGCCGGGGGCAAAGCCCAATTCTTCTCCGCGGATGCGCAGGACGGCGATATGCTGGCGCGGGCTCATGTGGAAGTGCAGGCTGCGTTGGGCGCGCCGACCATTTTGGTGAACGCCGCCGGGGGCAACAATCCGGAAGTGACAGTGAGCGAGGAGCACCCCTTCGAGAAAATCACCGTCCAAGACTGGCGCGCGAACTTCGACATGAATCTCGTGGGGGGGGCGCTGCTGCCCTGCCAGGAGTTTGGACCGGCGATGGCGGCGCGAGGGCGCGGGAGCATCATCAACATCGCCAGCGTTTCCGCCCACCTGCCGCTCAGCCGCGTTGTTGCGTATTCCGCAGCCAAAGCCGCCGTGCTCAGCCTGACCAAGTTTCTTGCCCGCGAGTGGGCGCGGTCCGGGGTGCGCGTGAATTCAATTACCCCGGGGTTCTTTCCCGCGGAGCAGAACCGTGCGCTGCTCTTCCAGCCCAACGGCAATCCCACGCCCCGGGCGCAAGCCATACTCGGCCATACCCCGATGGCCCGATTCGGCGAGGCGGGCGAACTGGTTGGCGCGGCGATTTTTCTGGCCAGCCCGAGCGCGAGCGGTTTTGTGACCGGCACTGATTTGCAAGTCGACGGAGGGTTTCTCTCACAGACAATCTAGCCATGGCAGTGATTTCAAAAACGGCCGCCGCCGGAGCGGCATTGGACGCGAGCGCCGCAGCGGAGGTGGTTGCGCGGGCTTGTCCTGTGGAAAATTACCGGGGCAGGAAAGTCCTCCTGATCGTTCCCGACGCCACGCGCACCGCGCCGGTGGGGATGCTTTTCAAGTTGCTGCACGCGCAGATCGCGCCGGTGGCTGGCGCATTCGATGTGATGATCGCCCTCGGCACGCACCCGCCGATGAGCGAGGCCGCGATCCGCGAGCGCCTGGAAATTTCCCAGGCCGAACGGGACGGGACTTATCGCGCGGTGCAGTTCATCAATCACGAATGGAACAACCCGGAGGCGCTCAAAAATCTGGGAGTGATTCCGGCGGACGAAATCAGCGAGCTCTCCGGCGGCTTGTTCGCCACGGAAGTGCAAGTGAGCGTCAACCGCCGCTTGTTTGAGTATGATCAAATTCTCATCCTCGGGCCGGTTTTTCCCCACGAGGTGGTGGGATTTTCGGGGGGCAACAAATATCTGTTTCCCGGCGTCAGCGGGCCGGAGATCCTGAACTTCTTTCATTGGCTGGGTGCCGTCATCACGAACCCGATGATCATCGGCAACAAGTGGACCCCGGTCCGGAAGGTCGTTGACCGGGCGGCGTCGCTAGTGGCTGTTGACAAGCTCTGCTTTTGCCTCGTCGTGAAGGGAACGGAACTGGCGGGCATTTTCGCCGGAACCCCCGAAGCGGCTTGGGATCAGGCTTCGGAGCATTCGGCGCAGTTGCACATCACTTATAAAGAGCGCCCATTCCACACGATCCTCTCGTGCGCGCCGCCGATGTATGACGAGTTATGGGTCGGCGGCAAATGCATGTACAAGCTGGAGCCCGTGCTGGCCGACGGCGGTGAGTTGATCATCTACGCGCCGCACCTGCACGAGGTTTCGGTGACGCACGGGGCGCTCATTGATCAGGTCGGCTACCATTGCCGCGATTATTTTCTGAAGCAGTGGGATCGCTTCAAGGACTTGCCTTGGGGCATCCTTGCGCATTCCACCCATGTGCGCGGCATCGGCGTTTACGAAAACGGCGTGGAAAAATGCCGCGCCCGCGTGACGCTGGCCACGGGCATCCCGCCCGAGAAATGCGCGCAGATCAACCTCGGCTACCGCGATCCCGCGTCGATTTACCCGGAGCACTTTGCGAACCGCGAGGAGGAAGGGGTGCTCTTGGTCCCGAAAGCGGGCGAAATGCTTTTTCAACTGCGCAATCCCGCTCCCTGGGCTGTGGGTTCGTCCAGCCCTGAAGCTCCCAATTTTAGATAAATGCACTTATGAAATACGGCCTGAACATCCCACCATCCGGCGCTCTCGATTTCCTATCGCTTGGAGCGCTCGTCCATCGCCTCGACCCCGGCATCATTCCCTTCCGCAAAGCGTCGCACTGCGAAATCCACACCAGCGGGGGCGAATTCAATGTCGCCGCCAATCTTGCCGATTGTTTCCGGCTCAAAACCGGCGTAGCCACCGCGATGGTGGATTATCCCATCGGCGATTTGATTGCGGAGCGTGTTCGGGCCATGGGGGTGACGCCATTCTACAAGCATTTTCAACACGACGGAGTTCACGGCCCGAACATGGCCACCGTTTACAGCGACAGGGGCCAGGGGCTTCGCGCGCCGGTCGTTTTCTACAACCGCTGCAATGAAGCCGCCGCGCAACTGCAACCGGGCGACTTTGATTGGAAGCAAATCTTCAGTCGCGGCGTGCGCTGGTTCCACAGCGGCGGCATTTTCGCGGCGCTTTCCGCGACTACTGCGGAAGTCATCATCGAGGCCATGCAGGCCGCGAAAGCCGCCGGGGTCATCACCTCGTTCGACCTCAACTACCGCGCGAAACTCTGGAACATCATCGGCGGCCACGAACATGCCGTGGCGGTCCTTGACAAAATCGTGAAAAACGTGGACGTCCTTGTCGGCAACGAAGAGGACTTGCAACTCGGATTGGGAATTCCCGGGCCGGAAGTCGCCGCAAAGTCGAAGCTCGATCCCACTGCCTTTTTCAGCATGATGGAAAGCGTCCGGGCGAAACATCCCCAGGTCAAAATCGTCGCCACCACCTTGCGCGAAGTGCATTCCACCAATCGCCATAGCTGGGGGGCAGTCGCCTGGATCGACGGCAAGGCATTTGTCTCGCCGACGTGCGAACTTGATGTCGTGGATCGCGTGGGCGGCGGCGATGGCTATGCGTCGGGATTCTTCTACGGCCTGCTCGCGGGCGCGGAGCCGCAGGAAGCGGTCAACCTGGGTTGGGCGCATGGCGCATTGCTGACCACCTTCCCTGGCGATACCACGATGGCCACGGTGGAACAGGTGAAGGCGCTGGCCAAGGGAGGCTCGGCGCGCATTCAGCGGTGAACCGCCTGAGCAGGGATCGCGGGGGAATGCGGCGGACTTTTGGCTCGAAGCGTTCGCCCGAAAACACTACTGGACTCCCAAACCTCTTGTGGTCAAATTGAGACGATGGCGCCGCAAAAAAATGTGCTGATTGTGCCAGGTTGGTACAACTCGCGCTTGCACAAAGGGATTGCCTCCTATGCTCAAGAGCAGGGGTGGCATCTCTCGGAGGGGCTTGCGCACGAGCGGGTGATTCCGTGGGGATGGAATGGCGATGGCGTGCTAGCCTGGTTGGGGGCGGGCGACGATCTGGTGGAGTTTGTCCAATCTTTGGGCAAGCCGACCGTGGACTTCAGCATGCGCCGTCCGCAACTCCCCTTCGCGCGGGTTTTGCAAGACCACGCCGATGCCGCGCGTTTGGTTGCGGAGCACTTTTTGCTGCTCGGGTTCCGCAATTTTTTATTTTACAGCGAAAGCGACAATTGGTCGTACGAAGAGCGCGGAAAAGGTTTCGTGGCGGCGTTGAAAAGAGCCGGTCATTCCTGCGCCTGGATCAAATGGCATAAATCGGAGGCATACAATCCAGGCCGACGGGAATGGGCGGAGCGCCGCATCTGGCTTTCAGAGCAGATGAAATTGATGCCGTATCCGCTCGCGGTATTCGCCGCCAATGACTTGATGGCGGTGGATATTCTTGAGGCGTGCGAGCAATCCGGCTTGAGAGTGCCCGACCAGGTTGCGGTGGTGGGCGCGGAAAACTTTCTTCTCGCGGTGGATTCCATGCACACGCCAATTTCCAGCGTGGATACGAATTTGGAGGAGCAAGGTTACGAGGGGGCGGCGCTTCTCTCCAGGCTAATGGAAGGTGAACCGGTCCCGAAGGTGCCGCTGCGCATCCCGGCGGCTCGTGTCATCGTGCGCAAGAGCAGCGATATCCTGGCGGTGGCTCATCCCAATGTCGCCCGCGCGCTCCAGTTTGTTTCGGATCACTTTCACCAACAGATCGGCGTGCCCGAGGTGGCGAAAGCCGCCGGAATGTCCTGCCGCGGTCTGCATCAGGCTTTTCTGGAACATCTGGGGCGCACTCCAGGCGACCAGATTACCGCAGTCCGGCTGGAGCACGGCAAAAAGCTGTTGGCGGAAACGGATGAGAAAATTGAAACGATCGCCGAGGCAAGCGGCTACCAAAGCGCAAACAACTTCTTCATATCGTTCAAGAAAAACATCGGCATTTCTCCCACTCGATACCGCATGAGCACGCGGCACGCGTAGCCTCCAAGCTGCCGAGACCGAGCCCCGAAAAGCACAAATTTTAGTTTCTTTTGCAGAAAGACCGGTTTGTTTCGGTTTCCAGAGGATTATGATTCAACACCAGCATGAAATTCGGCTTCGTGCTGGAAACAGAGAAAAATCCCCAAGATGAAAACGTTTAAAAAAATCGAGAAATATTCCATTGGTATTGGTGACAGATTTGCCCACCAGGCCAAGGCCCAGTTGAAAGCTTGCATTCTGGCCGCCGAAAAGGGTGCGGATGTGGTGCCGGTATGGAACAAGTCCAATCGCGAGCACATCACCATCGGTTCCGAACCCTCGACCACGCGCGCGGCAGCAGATGCGGCCATAGCGGAACTCGGCTGGTCAAAAGCTTACCATGTGGACGCCGATCACATCCGCATGGAGACCGTGGACCGTTTTCTTCCCCACGCGGATTTTTACACGATTGATGTGGCGGAGAGCATTGGCCGGGTGGCCGCCCCGTCCGAAGTGCAAGCGTTCATCGAGCGCCACCCCGAACTGATTGGCAGCGTTGCCATCGACGGGATTGACCAGCCGTTCCAAATTTCCCGCGCCGAGGTCGAGCGGATCGCTGGCACCTACCTCCAGGCCACACTGGATGCCGGGGAGCTCTATCGCTATATTGTCAAAGAAAAGGGCGCAGCCCATTTTATAACCGAAATTTCGGTGGACGAAACCGATTGCCCACAGACTCCGCCGGAATTGCTCGTCATCCTGGCGGCAATCGCGGATCAGAAGATTCCGATCCAGACGATCGCGCCGAAGTTTACCGGCCGCTTCAACAAGGGAGTGGATTATGTCGGGGATGTTTCCCAGTTCGAAAGGGAATTTAACGAAAATATCGCCGTCATTGCTTTCGCCATCAAACAATACCACCTGCCCGACACGCTCAAGCTCAGCGTCCATTCCGGCAGCGATAAGTTTTCGATTTACGGGCCGATCCGCCGCGCTCTGGATCGCACGGGAGCCGGGCTGCACATCAAGACCGCCGGCACAACCTGGCTGGAAGAGGTCATTGGATTGGCCGAGGCGGGGGGAGAGGGGCTTGCCCTCGCCAAGACCATTTACGCGCAGGCCCTTGAGCATCTCGATGAACTTTGCGCGCCATATGCCACAGTGATCGACATCGACAAAACGAAGCTGCCCCCGAGCAGTGTTACGGATGCTTGGACTTCGGAGCAATTCGTCTCCGCGCTTCGCCACGATCAGAAAAACTCCGCCTTCAATCCGCACCTGCGTCAATTGCTGCACGTCGGCTATAAAATCGCAGCCCACTTGGGAGACCGGTATCTTCAGGCGCTCAAGGACAATGAAGCCTTCGTCGCGCG
>CAIYQA010000162.1 GCA_903928175.1 uncultured Spartobacteria bacterium
AATCCGCTCCCCCTTACCAGCGCCCTTGCAGGGCGCAACCGGTTGTTGCGCGGCACCCAGGGCGACGCTGCGCTCTGCCCTGGGCTGGTTTCCCTTGCGCTTTCAGCGCACAATCCATGCGACAACGTCAAACGAAAATGCTCTAGGCTAACCTTTTTTAATGATGATTGGCGTGTCCATTTTTGCGGCGATATAAAACTGACGCGCTTTCCAGAACGGCATCCGCACACAACCATGGGAGGCGGGATACCCCGGAAGATAACCGGCGTGGAGTCCGTATCCCGGCATAAACTCCACAAAAAAAGGCATGGAGGCTCCCATAAAATGCGTGTGCGGCGGTCTGGATGTTTTCCTGGCATCCACATTGGCGACAACGACCTGACCCCGGTCGTCCACGTAGTCTCCATAAACCGAAGAATGATGGTCTTCATCTTTGCGGATGACGCTGAATTTGCCCGAGGGAGTGTCGTGCCCTTCCCGACCCGCCGAGATTCGCGATTCCGCAACCTCCACTTTCCCTTTGTACAAAGAAGCCTTTTGCTTGCGCAGATCGATTACAATTTTGGCCCTCCCTTTGTGCCCATCGGGAAGATTGGTCGTAACGAGATCCGAGACCGTGCTGCAACCGGCAAGCAGGGACAGCGAGGCGAGGGAGAGGGCGAACCGGGTCAGTTGAATCATCCACGGTCAAAGAGCAGGAGGCGTTCCTGATCAGCAAACGATTTGACAGATTCCCTGTGGCAACGATGTTCCCTCATGGCCACTTCCACCCAACCAAACACCCTCTCCTCCGATGTCGAAATCGAAGGTTCCATTCGATTCCAAACCGACCTTTTCATCGACGGCAAAGTCAAGGGGGAGATTATCTCGCCCGGCAATTTGACCCTCGGCGAGCACGCCGAGATTCACGGAGAGATCAAAACAAAATCCATTGTCGTGCAAGGCAACGCACAGGCCAACATCACTGTGGAAGATCGTTGCGAACTCAAAGCGGGTTCGATTCTGACCGGCGACCTCAAATCCGCCCGGCTGATCATTGAAGACGGCGCCACGTTCCTGGGAAAATCCGAAGTGACACCCAAGGGTGCCAGAAAGCCGGGATCCATTCCGAGTGCGGCTCCCGAAAAGGGAAAATAGTTCAGCAGCTCAAGCTGCGCGACGGCTCCTTGGTCAGGAGCGCACTTCACTGCGAAGCGCTTCAGAAATGGTTTGCAGCAGTCGATTGGCATTAAACGGCTTTTTAAGAAAAGCCTGAACATTCAGCTTCGCCACTTCGTTCTGGATGATCTCGGTTCCGTATCCGCTGGCGACGATGATCGGCAGCGAGGGAGTGATCCGCCGCACCGCGCTGATCAACGCCGCGCCATCCATATTTGGCATCACCAAATCGGTGATCATGAGTTTGATCTCTGCTGAATGTTTGGCATGGCAGGCTACCGCATCCATCCCATCGCTCACGGTCAGGACTGAGTAGCCATTGCGCTCCAGGATGATTTTTGTGAGCTTGTCGATCTGGGATTCGTCATCGACGACGAGGATGACCTCGCCGTTCCCCAAAGAGCGGACCGGAACTTCCCGGGACTCCGGTTCAGGAGCGCTCTCTTGCGAAGCGGGAATGAACACCTCGAAGATCGTCCCCTTGTTGACCTCTGTCGTCAGGGAGATAAATCCGCCATGGCTTCTGACAATCCCGTGCACGGTGGAAAGTCCCAATCCGGTTCCAATGCCCGGCCCTTTCGTTGTAAAGAAAGGATCGAAGATTTTGCTCCTGTTTTCGAGTGCGATTCCAATTCCCGAATCTCCCACCGTGAACTTGATATATTGTCCCTCCTTCGCGTTGGCCAGCATGGTGGCGTGGAGGCTGTCCACCTCGACATTTTCCGCACGCAGCTCCAGGGTGCCTCCCTGCGGCATGGCGTCCCGGGCGTTCACGCACAAGTTCATCAAAACCTGGTGTAACTGGATCGGGTCTCCGATGCAGGCCCAAAGGCCCTCGGGGAAACCGCCATTCAGCGAAATTGTTTTCGGGAAGGTCTCCCGAATGATCCCGAACATTTCTTCCAGCAGAACCTCCGGCCGGACGAGGCTGTGGTTTCCCTTGACGCCTCGCGCAAACGTGAGCACCTGGTTGACGATGTTTGCTCCCCGTTGAGCCGCCAGTTCAATGCTCGACACCATTTCTTCGCGTAATGCGGGCGGCATCTCTTCGTGAAGCATGGAAGAGGACATCATGATCGGGGCGAAAATATTATTCAGGTCGTGCGCCACCCCGGCAGCCAAGGAGCCGATGCTCTCCATTCGTTGCGCCCGGAGCAATTTTTCCTCGGCCCGCTTGCGGTCCGTGATGTCGATGAAAGTCTCCAGGAGCTTCTGTCTCCCCTGAATCTCCACCCGCCTCACGGACTTCAGGATCGGCAGCCGACTTCCGTCTGCCTTTATGAGAACGCAGTCCGAGTTGCTGATCTCCATCTCTTTATCGGCGATCGGGCATTTGTCCCTCTCCTCTGGGCAAAGGAAGCAGTGGCAAACTTTCCCGAGGACCTGGTTTTCCACGCCTCCAAAAAGTTCCAGCCCTTTTTTGTTCACCCGCTCAATCACATGCGTTTGGGCATCGATGATCACAACGCCTGCATCGATATTTTCGAGCAGGAGCCTTTGCATTGACTCGCTTTCCTGCAAGTCCGATGTCCGGTGGCTGACCAAGCGTTCCAATTCCTCCCGCCGATGCAGGCTGATCATCACGACCACCGTCAGAGCAAAAGTGAGCAGCAGCCCTGTCAAGGCTGTAAGGCAACCCATTTGGACGGGATGTTCTTTTGTGAATTCCGATCCCGCGCGGGCGGTCACCCGAAAGACCTTGCCAAAAATCAGGAGAGGCCGGGATGCTGAAAGCCCCGCGACAGAGACATGGGCGGGCGCGTTGGAATAAGAGATCAACTCGGGGGGCTTATCCGGGCGCATCAGGTGAATCTCAAGAAACGCCGACCCATCCGAAACCGAGGTTTTGATCACTGTGTCCAGCCTTAATAGAGCACCGGCAAAACCGCGAAGGCGCTTTGAATTCCCTTCATCATAAACAGGCCGGTAAATCAGCATCCCCTTTTGCGGGCTGGCTCCCTGCCCCAACTCGAACGGGTCGGTGCCTGTCATCAAACCGGTGTAAGCGGCTTCCTCCAGTGCCTCGCGGTGCACCGGTTCTGACCCCATATCGTAGCCACGAACGCTTTCGTTGTTCGCAAGCGGGGCCACTCGAAAAACAGGATAATACAAGTCCCGCCCGAACGCAGACTCCTTGGTCCCCTGCGCGTTTTTCTGCCAGATTCCGAATCCCGCCGGTTCGTCCTCGCGAGCGCTCAGTTCAAAGCGGGTTTTCTCCGCTTCGGGCACGGCCGGAATCCATTCCCATGCCTGGGTGACCGGGAGCGCTGTTAAATATTTTGTGAACTGTTGAAAATTCTTTTCCGTAATGTTTTTGGATTCTGAGCAGTAGCTCGCCAACCCCTCCAGCGCGGTGTCCCTGAGATCAAAAAAGGAATCCGCAAACCCAGCCGTCTTGCTATCCGCAAGATGCCTGAAGGATTGTATCCGGTTGCGACACTCCCTTTCGTTGGCAGTCCAGGCGGCATAAGCGGTCAAAGTCAGGCCAATGACCAGCGCCAGGGCAGGTTCGAGTTGCCGCATCCATTGCATGCGGACCTCGGGTGTGCGCATGCATTTTTCGAAAAGGGCCCAACCGATGCCGAGAATCGCAAGAAAACCCAGTGTAAGCGCAATGGGCGGCAGGGCCGCACGGCAGAGGTCTCCCCGCCAGGTGCGAGCGTCCACATCAATGCCCAACACCGCAACCAGTTCGCCTGTTGGCGCGGTTACCGGAACGAAAGAGGAGACCCACACTCCCCAGCGATCAGGAATCGGGCCTTCCACAAAAGGCGTTCTTGTGTCGAACACGCGCTGGTTTTCCGCCGAAGCCTCCTCGTAAATTTGTCCGGGCGGAGAGTAATCCTTCGAACCGGCTGGCTCGCTGTCCACAAAGAAAAAAACCTTCCCCTCGGCATTGCGTCCCATGAGGTAGAGGAATCGGCACTTTGGGATGTTCTGGCGAACCACGCCGAGTTGAGCCTTGAGACGCTGATATACGGGGGACTGAAGATCGGCCACACTCCCACTGAGCATCTTTATGCTCCCGGGGTAAATCGTCTGCCCCAGCATGGTAGCTTCGTGGAGTAGGTCTTCCCGCATTTCGCGGTCGGTCCGCAGCACGGTCAACCAAGTCTCGATTGCCCCCGAGAACACGATGACCATGGCCAGGAAAAGGGCCCAAGCATTGCCTTTTGAAAAATTCACGGGGATTTAAGGGGATTCAGCAGGAACAATTTCGCGATTTTTACGAAACGTTATATTACCCCGATTGCGTGATTATACCATCCGTAGTTCTGCGAATTCACAAAAAAACGGAAGGCACCCCTACCGCCAAGATAGCATGCGCAGCTCGGCGATTGGCTTCAAAAAGCGAAGGGCGGGAGAATGTCCAATCGTCTAGGAGATCGGAACAAACAGCGGCTTGAGGTGGCGCTCGTAGAGATTCTCCGTAACATTGCGCGCGACGAAGG
>CAIYQA010000163.1 GCA_903928175.1 uncultured Spartobacteria bacterium
AGGCTCCGGCCTGATCGAATCAGGCCATCGGCACGTCCTTCAGGCACGTCTCAAGCAACCCGGAACGGCCTGGCTTGCCGAAAATGCCGACGCCGTTGCGCAACTCCGAGTCCTACGCGCCAACGGTCAATGGGCCCATCTGTATCACGCCGCGCGATTCGAGAAAAAATCGCAAAGGTTCGAGAACTTTTCAAGGCTCTTTCTGAATCGCGCGGCGGCTTTTGCATCGGCTTTGCAATCCTAAATAAATCGCGTTGCAAGTCGGGTGCAGGTGCCTTGGGAAGTTTCTTTTTACGGCCCCCCTTGGCGGCGGTTAGAATCCGATGGGCATCGGCCAGAGTGGCAACTGGGGAGTCAGCCTGAATCTCCGGGCCCTTTGTGCGCGGTTTGAGGCCGAGCATGACATCGGCCAGGGCGTCGCGGGTGCGTTTTCCAGCATCGTAATAAACTTCGCCCTGGTGTTTCATGTGTTCTTGCACGGCATGCAAGAGGTAGCGGCCTGGGCTGCGCACTTGCGCGAGGTGGCCATGGGCGTTGATCGTGCGGATCACTGAGGTCAGGAGGCTCTTGTAGCGAGCAAGGGGCAAGCCCACGCCACGCGCGTGCAGGTAACTGGCCGGGTAAGTGATCGCCTGGAGCAATAAATTGCGCTCCTGGTGGAACAATTTCTCGCAGCCCCGGTAAAACTGGTTGCGAATGGACCGCAGGAAAAGCTTTACCAGGTCATCTGGAGGGTTGATCTCTTTCATATCCTGAAGGGGCGGCAGGTCTTGGGGAGATAGAGTGGATGGGCCGGGTGCCGATCCTTGGTTAGCTTCAGGGCGTGGAGTTTGATCCCGGCGTCCTTCAACAACGCCGTTACCTTTTGATGACGGTTGCAAAACTGGCCGTCCACGCCCCAGCACGCGATCACCATCTGGGCCTCGCGCGCCCACTTGAGAAGCCAAGCGTCGTTCTCCGGGCCGATGGCGATGTCCGACCGCTGGCGGCAAAGCACCTTGGGATCGGTTGAACGGAAAGCGAAGAGGTTCAACATGACGAAGGCGTTGCCCCCGCAATCGACCGTAAAGCCCACCATGCGGCGGATCGTAGGGTCCATGGTGTGCTCGTCCGCCGTCGAGGGGTTGAGGCCGATCCAGGCGATCAGCTTCAACGGCTGCGGTTCGCCCGCGAAAATCCCAGATCCGTCCCGGATGTCATGCAGGAGGGAGTAGCGGTAAACGCGGTCGGTGCTAAACTCGCATTGGTTTATCATATTCGCTGTTTGCCAAAAAGGATCATTCAAAACGGGCAGTTGTCGGGATCGACGGAGACGGCGGGGGATTTGGCTTTGCGGGCGGCGGCGGCGCGTTCGCGTTTGTCCTGGGCGAACTGTTTTCGGGCAAGTTTGCGGAATTCTTCAGTGCCGCGCTTGGCGGCTTCGCGGCGGGCCTTGACACCTTCGCTTTCAAACTCGGCCTCGGTTGCGCCGTAGTAGGTATTGATGGCGCGCAGGCCGCCTCCGATCTCCGGGGCCGTAGGGGTAGGGTTGGCCTGGGTTGCCCCTGCCTTGGCTTGTTCCACGCGTTTCTGGACGCGGCGGCCCTGGATCAGGAGCGCGGTGCGTACGCGGACGAGGTCTTTGGGGTCGGTGATGTCGTTGAGGCTGACGAGGTAGCCTTCCCATTTGAGGACTTTGGCGGCCACGGAGCGGGCGTAGGCATCGTCAAAGTCATACTGCTCGGCGATGGAATGGATGGTGTGCAACATGCGGCGGGTTTCGCCTTGGGCGATCTTCAAATTCCAGTAGCACTCGCCGAAGATGAAGGTCTCGAAGTGTGCCATGACGATATCGAAGTCGCGGCCTGTGTTGGCGTCTTTGGTGGTGTCACGGCCCAGGCAGGCGAGCAGCTCGCCGCGATACCAATCCTCGCGGGCCGCCTTGTCCCGTGGATCCAGTGCATTGCCCTTGCAATGGCTCTGCCAGGCTTTGGCAACCATTGGGCGGAACTTGCCTTGCTGTCCGGGAGTGAAGCTCATGGGTTAGGTCGCTAAACAAGAATAGTGGGGGGAAGCGGAAAGGGAGCCGCAACGCTTTTCCACAGATGCAGGCACCCCGGATGAAAGTTGACGTAGTCACTTGCCGGAGGGTGAAACTGGATCACTGCCTCGCTATCATCCCAAAAAAGCGATTTCACGACGCACATTTCATCCCAGCCTGGGCATTTATTGGAGCCCATGACAGAAACACTCACGTGTTCCCAGCCCGTTTCAACGCCATCGCAGGCAATGATGTTCAGTGGCCTGCCCTTGGAAACGTGCGCCGGGATGCGGAATAAACCAAAAGGATCACCCGTTTGGCTGTTGTAACCGTGCGGCGCATTGATCCATCTATATTGCTCTGGAAATCGCATGGCTTAATCCGCATCGTCGCCGAAAACGCGGATGAAGGCGCAGGCGATCAGCGCGAGGAGAATGAGAAGCGGGATCATGGGTGAAAAGTTTTGGGGCTGTTGAAATTTTCGATGGAGAGGCACAGCCAGCGGCTGTGCTCCCAGATCGGTTTACGGGGGCGGGGATGGGCGACGCGCCAGGCGCGCGCGAGGCTTAGCACCGCACCCCCGAAGAAGAATCCGATGGGCCAATATTCGAGAATCGTGTTCATGATTAGGACTCCGTTTCGAGGTTGTGTTTATCTGCCAGCCAGGCGGCCAGCGTGATCGTGGCGTCGCGACTCCCCCCGGGTTGGACCGGCCCCTTGGAGAGGTGGTCGCATTGGCTGCGCGGGAGCCAGCACTCAATGGAGCCGTGAAACTCGGGGCGCGCTTGCTCGATGAGGATCGCGGCCTCGGTCTCGCGCAGGATTCGGCATTTGATTTGGACGCTCATTTTGCGGTCCTTTCCAACTTGAGCCGAAGCGCATCAAAGTGCTGCTGGCTGGTGGCAAGATGTGGAGATGTCGCACATTCTTCTTTGGCAAACTCCGCGCAGAGGTCCTGGTATTTTTCGAGCAGCATCCGGGCATCTTCCAGTTCATCGAATTCCTCGACTTCGAAATGCGTGGGGCTTGCCACGCCGATGCCCTCGGTTTTGGAATCGTAGGTTTCACGCGGGTCTTTTGCGTTTTTCGGAATGCAGTTCTTGCGCACGTCTTCGACTGGCACGCACTGGAGCATGGCGTAGGCTTCGGTAAGAAAGCTCCACGTTGATGTGCCGCAGCCGCAAAGATAGCCAATGGTCGGATCATCAATGATACGCTCAAGCGTTTTGCGAATGGCTTTTTCAGCCGCTTGCGCAGGCGTCATGTGTTTCATTTGCTTGTCGGTCATGAAGTTCACTTTGCCGCCCCCCTCTCCAGTTTGCGCAGGCGGCTATAAATGGCCACCCGCACAGTCTTGGCAACGCCGTGCAATCTTAGCGCTTGGAGACATTCGGCAGCGGTGAATCGCTTGACCGCGTGGATGCGATCATAGGCTACGCAATGCATCGAGCTTCCGTCCCTCGTGGTGAACGGGTTATCAGGCCCAGGCACATCTTTGATCGGGATATTGCTCAAGTTGGGAATGATCGCCACGCCGGGAGGTTTAGGAAAGCGCATCCAGTGGGTGGGAGGCTGGGTCTGGCAATCATGCCCGCCGAAGCAATCAAGGCCGTCCAGCGGCACCGTCGGCAAATGACTCCAAAACCATTCCCCGTCGTCACAATACCCCGTTTGCACAGGATCATCCCAGGCATCCAGGTTGCAGATCAGCACGGTCTCACAATCTTCAGGCAATTCCTGCGCGACGGGAATCCAGCGGTAAATTCCTTCGAGTCCTGTTTTTGCGCTCACTTTGCCACCGCCTTTCCGTTGCCGAGCAGGCGCTGGTCTTGTGGATCATCGCGCTTAGGCTCGACGAAGAAGGTTTCGGCCTGGTCGATGCGGCAGCCGAAGCCAAAGAGTTGTTCTTCGGTGAGTTGTGTTTTCATGGCGTCTTTGTCCAGGGACTCTTTCATGACCAGGAACTGGCAGTGACCCAGATTTTTCAGCGCGGCCATTACCATGTCCCAGGTCCAGGCGCGGCTCAGGAGCTTGAGCGTCGGGTTTCCGAGCCGGAATCCGTAGGTGGTCAAGGCGCTGGTGGCGCTCTTGAGCCTGCCAAAGAGGTTCTCGCGATTGGCCAGGGCGTAGCGCTCGGCGCGCAAGAGCAGCGCGTTCATGAGTTCGTTCTGGTCGTTGATGCGCGGGTCGAATTCCTCGCGGATATTCGTCAATTCGTTGTCGCGTTCGAGCACCATCGCGTCGCGAATGAGTTGGTGCTGGGCGATGGCGTCGAGCACGTTTTCAAATTCCGCGCGGGTGGCAATGTCGGCTTCGGGTTTGAGGCGTTTGGTTTTGGGAGCCATAGGAGTGGATGTTTTTCGGGGTTAACTGAGACGGATTTTTGCGAGGCGGATTTCCGCTGCGAGCCGGTCGAGGGAATTGAGCAGGCCGCGCTTGTGCGACTCGCTCAACTGCCCTGCTGGCAACAGCGGCAGATGGTTATTAAGGGTGGTGATGGCGCTTGCGGTTTCGAGAAACAGCATTGCGCCATCGGCGGTTAGGGCCGGGCTGGTTTGGGGTTCGATGGGCATGGGGTTAGGATTCGGTTGGGCGGTTGCGGGAGGCGATTTGCAGGTCGATCAATTCACAGGTGTCGGCAGCGGCTTTTTGCGCGGATTCCAGGAGCACGCGGAATTCGTAAAGTTCGTCGGCGCTGAGGTGGGCAAGGATCACGCTGGGAGCGCAACCCGCGACGGCATTGGCTCCCATTGTGGCGACGGTGAGGAGCGCAAGGTTGGCCGGGTGCGCCCGGTTCATGGAGGTGCTCATTAGTTGGCTCCGGCGGAGAGTTTTGCCAGGGCATCATGGGCGGCAATGAAATGCCTCCAGGTCAGTTTCACGCCGCGCTTGTTGGCTCCGAAGCCAGCGCTGCGCAGGTAATTGACATAGGCTCGCAAGCCATGGGCCTTGATGATCTCCACGCGCACTTGGTGGCTGTTCTCGTCGGCAGGAGGCAAGCCATAGGATTCGGCAATGGCGTCCATGTCGTTCTGCGGCAGCATGGACGGGAGTTGAAGGACCAGCATCGAACGGCGGCGGAGCTGCTCCAACACGAGCTTGTTGCGCCCTTTCTCGACCTCGTCGCGGAAGATGTTGGTTGCGCAGATCACCATGCCGCCGCCCGAGCGATCGTAAACTTCCCGTTGGTATTCGATCGTCTTGAGCCGGATACCGTTTCCGTTGCGGCCACTGGTAACGATGCACTGGTGAAACTCGTCGGTGATGAGGACTTTTCCATCGCCGAGTCGGACAAACGGTCTCTCGCGCAGGTAGAGGTTGCTGCCGCGAGAATTTTCCCCCAGCGCCTGGTTGAGGTCGCGCAGATATTCAGACAGGTTGCCAAAGGTCGGCATGCGCACGTAAGTGGTGCTGCCGTGGTTGTTTCGCCGCGTGTATTCTTCCAGGGCTGTTGTCTTGCCGATGTGCGAGTCCCCGTAGATGATGACGAGGGCATTGTGGAGCCGGGCGACTTCGCATACCTGCCAGATTTTTTTGGCAATCGATGTCTCAACGAACTGCCCGGAAACGACATTCTTGCGCTGTTCGTAAAGCTCGCGCACCTTCCAAATGCGGGCCGTGAGATTGTCGAGTTTTGCGGGGTAACTCGCGGTGAAGATTTTCGAGAGCGTCGCGGCGTCGATGTGCGCGAAGCGAGCGAGCGCGCTCATGCTGAGGTGCTCGGTCTTGGCAATGCCGATGAGCCAGGTCAATGCGTCGAGCTGCTCCGGTGTAGGCTTGTAGCCGTCTTTTTCAGTGCGTTCGGAGTATTTGGCCAGAACGCTGGAGGCCGTGGCCATGATGTTCCCCGAGAGCGGCTCTGGGGCGGGCAGGTTGGGCGAATCCGGCAAGGGATCATCCATCCCGATGATCCGGGATTCGGTTTCGTCTTCCTTGGGGGTATTTTTATCGAGGTTGTATTGTGACATAGGAATGGACCGGGTTTCAGTTTGGGGTTGGGTTAGGGAAGGAAATCGTCGAGTTCAAAATTGTCTGGAGCGGCTGTGTGAGGCGCTGGAACCGGGGTAGGTGCTGATGGCATGAAGTCCTCGGGATCGGCGGATTCCCGCTTGATGCGGCGCTCGGCGGCGCGCTCGGCGGCAATTTCCTCGCGTGTCACAGGGAGTCCGGCGAT
>CAIYQA010000164.1 GCA_903928175.1 uncultured Spartobacteria bacterium
ACTTGTAACTACTCATACAAGGAATGAAACTATCACAATATGCAACCAACTGAGTTTCAACGACTTTTAACTGGACGGTAGTGAGTGCTCGCCATTTACTCGGCCCTATGGGCGGCTTTAAAACTCAGACGCCAGCAAAAGATGTCCCTCAATTCGTCAAAAACATCGCCATTAAATCATTTTCCGGAGGCATTAAACGTTATGATGTAACGGGTCTTCTTGTTCAAAGCAATCGACTCAAGGCTGATGGCGGCGATCCTATCGATGATATGAGTATTTATAAAAATCATGATACGATGGCACAAAGTCAAGCCGTTGCATTGGCCACCGAAATTCCCGCAGTAGGCACGTCGGTTTGGGTAGTTGCCCATGTGCGCGGTGGAGTTCCAAATGGACAAATCATGCAAAGTGGCAAGGTTCGCTGGAATTCAAAATGGCTTATTATTCAGTTTGATAATGACGGGATCATTACAGCGGGAGCCAGTGGTGCTCCGGTTTTGAATGCAGCCGGAGAAGTGGTTGGAGTCTATTCCGGGCACAGCCAGCAAGACGGACATGTATTGGGTTTTATCATTCCTTCGCCGATGATTGTAAAAGTGATCAAAGAGAAAGGGGTCAGTCCTTTATATTGACAGTCTTGGAAAGGGGTCAACTCTTGAAAGTTGACATAACGGGAAAACATTGAGGCAATAAGTCAAAACCAGGGAGACGTTCCCGAGCAACTTGGGAACGTGATTACGGTAATTCATTGTTGGGCAAAGGCGATCATGAGCGGCGCCCTCGCCCGTGCGGCAAATTGATCGACATAGGCTGTCCACGCCGCCGCGTCGGCAAAATCGCCGCTCTTGGACCAGCCGGCTCCGGCATACCAGATGAACGGATCTCCATCCTTCACCGGCGCCATCAGCAAAACATGGTCCGGGTCTTTGCCTTCCGCCGGACTCCCCTTGGCGATCAGGATCGCCGTGGCTGCTGATCCATTGGGTTTCAATTCCGGTTCCCAGTTCGCGAAGTATCCCTTGGCGGCGCTCCCCGTTATCACTCCGTCATGCTGGCGATTCTTCGACACATCCAACCCGACCGCCACGCTCACGACATTGGTCCCGGTGATGATGAACCGACTTTCGAACCGGTTGAGATTCGAACCGGCATCGAGTATAATCCGGCGCGTTTCGGCCACCGTCACCCCGTTGCCGCAATCCCATGGGGCATACGTGAGCTCCACCGCGGTGCGGACAGGTCCAATGGCCAGGGTTTTCTGGGTGGCCCAGTTCCTCGAAACATGCAACTTATTCCCCGCCCAGATGCCAATCCCGCCGCAGCCGCGATAAGATCCGCACGAATAATTATCCAGCCCATCGCCGACATCCGTGTGGTAATTGCCCGCCTTGTATCGTTTGTTGATCACCAATCCCCGGACGCGCTTGACCCAGACGTCCACGCCACTGGAGACCAGCGCGCCGCTCTTGGCCTTCTCCAACGCAGGTCCGTAAATCCGGAACGCGATCCGGTCGTTTTCCCAGGCGTAATCGTCACTCCGCTCAGGAACATACCGTCCGTAGGCTTTGACCGGAAACTGTGGACCCGGGGCACTGCTAACAGCAAACGTTTTAGACTGGCCCGGCCCAAAGTCGGATTGGAACAGGAGTTTTCCCTCGAAAATCTGAGAAGGTATCGGGGTGCCATCCTCCATCACCGTCGCCGCGGCGGCAGCCCAAGGGATCTCCACGGTTTCCGAAGCACGCGCCATTAAGAGCGGATTCTTAACCGTCACGATGACCGCCTTGTCCCCGGCATGCACCGCTGGCTGCATCAGCCGGTAGATTTCCGTGCCCGCCAGCAGAAAAGCGCCAACGCCGTAGGCTTCCGTGGATTCGGGTTTGAAACTCTTGGGATCGGCCCCAACTGGTTGCACATGGGTGAGTTTTCCCTCGGGGGTTACACAGGCCGAGAGCGCCGCCCAGGC
>CAIYQA010000165.1 GCA_903928175.1 uncultured Spartobacteria bacterium
CTGCCAGATGGAACCACCTACGGCATGAACCCGCCCGCCAACGGGAACAACGGGGCCAGCCGGAACCGCGAGACCAATGGGCGCGAGGCCGAAACCGGCACCTGGGCCTGCTCCCCCAAGCAGCGTGAACTGGTGGAGAAGATCGTCCGCGAGAACGATCTCGATAAGCACGACATCGAATCCCTCGCACAGGATCGGTTCGGTGTCGGTGTCCGGCAGTTGAACCGTCTCCAGGCCAGCGGACTTATTGACGAACTGCTGGAGCGCCACGGCGGGCAGCGGCGCAATGGAAATGGTAATGGCCAACGGGGGCGGTTTCAGCGTGAACCGAGGGGGGCACGATGATCGCTTTCGCCGTGCCACCCGCTCCGGCGGATGCACCCGAACCAGTCCTTCAGCCGGGCCGCACCATTGAGGAACTGACGTCCACGGTCTCGGCCTCCCGGTTGAGCACTTGGCTCCAATGTCGGTTGAAATTCTATCTGCGGTATGTTGCCGGAGTGGTCAAACCGCCTTCTGCGGCTCTGCATGTCGGGAAGACCGTCCATGCCGTTCTCCAGCAATGGAGTCTCGCCCGGTGGCGGGGTTCCCCTCTGGACGCCGAAGCCATTGGGGCGGTGTTTGAGGCAGCGTGGACGCAGCCCGAGGGGGCGGTTCCTATCGCATGGGAGGCCGAGGATGAAGCCGACAGCAAGGCGAATGCCTTAGCGGTCATCGAAACCTACCTGCGCGACACACCAATCCCCGTGGACGAGAAGCCCGAGGGCGTGGAGGTCAGTGTCGAGATGGATCTCGCCTCACACGGGCTGCCAGTGCTTGTCGGGGTGCTGGATCTCGTTCGGGCAGGTGGCCGGATCGTCGATTTCAAGACGACTGGACGCACCCCCGATCCCAAGATGGTTCGGCACACCACCGAGGTCCAGACCACCGGGTATGCCTTGCTTTACCGCGAGACGACCGGACAGCGGGAAACAGGCATCGAGTTGCATCACTTGGTGAAACTCAAGACGCCGAAGCTCGTGGTGACGGAAGCCGGTCCGGCGACGGATCAGCAGGTCAACCGGCTGTTTCATTTGATCGACGCCTACGTCGATGACCTGGAGCGCCGGGACCCGATCCCTTCACCGGGGATGCAATGTTCCATGTGCGAGTTCCTTGGGGAATGCAGGGCATGGGTCTGAGGGATGGATTGGGCGATCTCCCGAATGGGAGGTCGCCCTTTTTATCGGGAATAACGACCTCGTAAGTCTGGAATCACAACTCTATTTGCCGGGAATTTTGCCTTCCATCAAAGCCGGGAGTTGTTTCTTCAGTTGCCTGTCCTCTGGACAGAGAGCATCGGTTGAAACCTTGAGGGTTCGGGCGAAAACAATGAGTTCGAAATCAAAAACAGATCGGAGTTGGGATTCGATCTTGGCAACAGCAGTCCGATCCATATCCAAGCCAAAAAGTTGAAGACGGACCGATAGTTCCTCCTGGGTCATATTTTGCTGACCTCGGAGTTTGCGGATCTGTGGTCCCACAGAATTTCGAAATCGTCGTGAGTTCCCCATTGGGAACTTGACTTTACCAGCGGGAACGGACCCTAATTATCCCCGTGGGGAACAGTTTTATTTTTTCTATTACTTGGCACCGATTCTCCCGGATGTTGATTCGCGTGCTTCGATCTGGCCTCGTCCCAACCTTGCCGATTAAACAAATTGCCCTCAGTCTGATTGCAATCCTCCTGTGCCAACCATTGGCCCATGCGGGCAGATACGATGTTGCCATCAAGATCGTTACAGGGGCGGCAGCGGTTCTGGGTGCTGCGAATAGTGCCGAAGCTACCACCATTTATCAGCAGAAGTATGATGTCGTCAGGGATCTCAAGCAGCACAATCTCAACCCTCGCGATGGAGCTATCTTTCAAATCTACTTCGTGGTTGATCCCCGAGCTGCACACCGATGGATTTTGAACCCCAATGTCTACGCCCTCGTCCAGATTGAGGGGCAGGGAGACTTTGTGCCTGCATCAATCACCAAAGGGTATCGCGGCCAGGAAATCTCCCTCACAGTCTACGGGAAAGATGTTTCCCCCGGAGGCCGCATCCTCGTTAATATCCTAGATGACAAGGAGTTTTGGAACACGGCATGGAACGCCCTCCTTCAAAGTGAGATTTCCTTTCAGGTTGCTGCAAAAACCGTTCTACCCATGGTCAAGACACAGTTTGACGCCAGCGGCAAGATTCGGCTGATCGATAAAGATATTACCTTCCAGCCGCCAGGCTATTTGGCGACCGCCGAGATAACAGTCCCCACCACAACCGATGGGATTTGGATGGCGGATGGCACCCTCTACGATTCGAACAAAAACAATGTGGGCAAATTACAGTTTCGCGAGATATGGAGGGCTGACTCGCGATTACTTTCAGAGATGTCCGCCCTAACATGGAGGGTCGTGTTCTGGGGTGGGCTTGCCGTTGTCTTGGGCATTGTTTTTATTTCACAATTCAACAAATCCAAGGCAGAGGGGCCGTCGCATTAAAGGGTATGGAAACCAACCAGGCACCGGCTGTGACTCTCGATGATGTTGTGGTCTCGCAGAGACTTCTCCGTGTCGGTGCGGACAACTTCATCTCATTTGCGATCGGCGGTATGTGATTTCGCTACGCATCGCTAAAACGAACCAATTCAAACCATAAATTTAGAAAGGATTTCATCATGAAAATTTTAGTCCGCATCCTGATGGCCTTAGCCATTACGACAACCGCCGCCATGGCGGCTCTACGACCCGCAACCGGATTTCTCCTTTACCAGAGCGCTGGGAATTATATCGAGGCCGTCGAGTTTACAAGCATGGCCAAGAAAAACTTGTTCGATACACTTGTGATCCGCCCCAGTGGCCAAGGCTCTTCCTACAAAACTGAGAACATTCTTGCGGTGGTAAATTATCCTCCCCTAGTCATTTCCCCCGACAGTCAGGCGGCAGCAATGGCGACGATTCAAGATATTGAGTCCCTTCAGGAGCGTTGCCCAAAGTTCAAGATCCAACTCCAGGCGGTGGCGGACAAATGGAAGCTGGCGGTGGAGGCGGGAAAGCAGATGAAGCTCAAAGAGCCAGTGGCCCAGAGTTCATCAGCCAAGACTGGAACACCGCAGCCTCAAACAGTGAATAGCAACATTGCCGCCAAAAACGAGAGGGAAGACCGTGTTCAGAGTTTACCTACCCCTATCGCTACTGTTGGCCCCCGCTCAAATAGATTAGCTCCAGTGGGGCTGAATTCGCCGCCGACCAGCGAGGCATTAAACCAGAATTCGCTGCTGCAGATTGCCCTAGAGAACGACGATGCAGGAGTCCGTAGGGCAGCCGTAGAGAAGCTAACGAATCAAGCC
>CAIYQA010000166.1 GCA_903928175.1 uncultured Spartobacteria bacterium
AATCCTCTCCTACAACCCAGCCCTTCGGGCTGGGCTGGTATGTTCTCGCGCCTTTGGCGCTCAAGAGTCCAATAATTTGCAAAAGTTGGTCTGATTACTCCGCCAGCATCGCGCGAAATTCCGCTTCGTCGAGGACGCGCACGCCGAGCTTTTGCGCTTTGTCGAGCTTGCTCCCGGCCTCTTCGCCCGCGAGAACGTAGGTCGTTTTTTTGCTCACGGAATCGGTCACTTTTCCGCCCTGGGCGCGCACCATTTCAGCGACCGCCTCGCGCGGCTCGCTCAAGGTGCCGGTGAGGACCCACGTGGTCCCGGCAAATCGGCCGCCTGCCGGTTGCGCGGTGTGGTCGTCATGTTCGCCGAAGTTCAGGCCCGCCGCGCGCAGCCGCTCGATGACGGCGCGGTTGCCGGGGTTTTCAAAATGTTGGGCGATGGCGGGGCCGACGACCGGGCCGACATCCGGGATACGTTGCAGATCGTCCGCCGTGGCGAGCATGAGCGCGTCGAGGAGGTGAAAGTGACTGGCCAATGCGCGCGCCGAGGTTACGCCCACATGCAGGATGCCCAGCCCGAAGATGAGCCGCCAGAGCGGGCGCGTCTTGCTCCCGGCTATTGCGGAGAGCAGGTTGGCGATGCTCTTTACCCCCATGCGCGGCAGGCTCGCGAGCTTGGCGACGTTTAGTTGGTAGATGTCGGCGAGGTCGCGGGTGAGTTCCTTGTCCACGAGCAATTCCACCATCGCTTCGCCGAGCCCCTCGATGTCCATTGCACCGCGCGAGGCGAAATGCTCCAGCCGCCGTTTGAGTTGGGCGGGGCAGGCGGTGTTGACGCACCGGATGGCGACTTGCCCTTCCTCGCGCACGACCGGTCCGCCGCACGCGGGACATGTCGCGGGCATTGTGAAAACGCGCTCCGTGCCGGTGCGTCGCTCCTTGCGCACTTCGACCACAGCCGGGATCACTTCGCCCGCTTTTTCGATGACGACAAGGTCGCCGATGCGGATGTCCTTGCGCGCAACTTCCTCTTCGTTATGCAACGTTGCGCGCGCCACGGTGCTGCCGCTTACGAACACCGGTTCCAACTCGGCCACGGGCGTGAGCACACCGGTGCGGCCCACCTGCACGGTGATGTCGCGCAACCGCGTTTCGGCCTGCTCGGCCTTGTATTTGTAAGCCATGGCCCAACGCGGGGATTTCGCGGTGAACCCGACGGCGTCGCGCTGCGCGAAGCTGTCCACCTTGATCACCGCGCCGTCCGTCTCGAAGGGGAAGCCGTGACGCACCGCGTCGAGTTCATGGATGGCCGCAAGCACCTGATCCAGCGTCGTGGCGATCCAGGTTTTTTCGTGGATGGGCAGCCCGCAGGCGCGCAGGGCCCCGAGCGCCTGCTGGTGGGTCTGCCAGTCTGCTCCTTCCAGCGCGCCCGTGCCGTAAAAAATCGCGCCCAATCCGCGCCGGGCGACAATGGCCGGGTCGAGCTGTTTGAGCGAACCGGCGGCGGCGTTGCGGGGGTTTGCAAACGGCGGCTCCCCGGCGGCGTTGCGCTCTTCGTTGAGGGCGGCGAATTGCGCCTTGGGCAGAAAAACCTCCCCGCGCACTTCAAGCAAGCGCGGGATGTGCGTGCCCGCAAGCCGCTGGGGCACGCTGGGGATGGTGCGGACGTTTTGGGTCACGTCATCGCCGGTCGTGCCGTCGCCGCGCGTTGCGGCATACTGAAGCACACCGTTTTCGTACAGCAGCGAAAGGGCAACCCCGTCCACCTTGGGCTCGATGACTGTCTCGATTTTCTGGCCGGGCAGCAGTTTTTCCAAGCGCACGAAAAACGCGGCGACTTCCTCCTCCGAATACGTGTTATCCAGGCTGAGCATCGGGGCGCGATGCCGGATTTGCGCGAACTCCTCCAGCGGCGCGCCGCCGACGCGCCGGGTGGGGGAGTCGGCTGCGGCAAGCTCGGGAAATTGCGTCTCCAAGTCCTGTAACTCACGGTAGAGGCGGTCGTATTCCTGGTCGGAAATGGTCGGGGCCGCCTCCTGGTAGTAGCGGCGGTTGTGTTCTTCGATTTCGCGGCGCAACGAGGCGACACGCGCGGCGGCTTCGAGTGGGGAAAAATCGGGCATGGGAACGTTCTCGGATTAAAAAGAATCAGCAAGCCCCAGGAAAAGGACCGAAAGGAGTTTTCATTTTTTAATTCCTGGTTTCCTGGTTTCCTGATTTCTCCCCCGCCTTGATCTCGTCCCAGATCGCGTCCATCTCCGCCAGCGTGCACTCCTCGGGTTTGCGGCCGCGCTCTTTGAGGGCAGCTTCGAGGGCTTGAAAGCGTTTGCTGAATTTGCCGGTGGCGCATCGGAGGGCCACTTCGGGTTCCACTTTGATTTTGCGCGCGAGGTTGACGGCAGCAAAGAGCAGGTCGCCAAATTCCTCCTCGATCTTGTCCTGCCCGCCGTGCTCCAGCGCCTCTTCGGTCTCGGCGAGTTCTTCGCGGATCTTGCCGATCACCTGCACGGGTGATTCCCAGTCGAACCCGACGCGGGCCGCCTTTTTGGTGATTTTTTCCGCATGCAGCAACGCGGGGAGCGCCCCGGAGACGCCGTCGAGCAGGGAGGTGTGGGTGTTGCCTTTTTCGGCTCGCTTGATTTCTTCCCAGCGTTGCAAAACGGCGCTGGTGTCGGCGGCTTTCACCTCCCCGAAGACGTGCGGATGGCGGCGGACGAGCTTGGCGCTGAGGCCCGCGGTGACGTCGTCGAAAGTGAAGCGTCCGGTTTCCGAGGCCATCTGGCTGTGCATGACCACTTGGAGCAGCAGATCGCCGAGTTCCTCGCAAAAATGGGCGTCGTCGGCTCGCTCGATGGCTTCCACGGTTTCGTAGGCCTCTTCAATCAAGCAACCGCGCAGGCTGGCGTGTGTCTGTTCGCGGTCCCAGGGGCAGCCGTCGGGAGCGCGAAGGCGGGCGACAATGGCGCGGAGTTCATCAATCGGTGTGGTCATGGATTACCCCGTGAAGATCGCAGATTCCCGCGTTGTTTGCACGGTAAATGCGCCGGGGCGACAGCGGCGAGATGGTCCGTGATTTTCGGACAGATTTTCTCACACAGAGACACGGAGACACGGAGATACAGAGGTTGAGACTTAATAAGTCCTTTCTTCTCTGTGTCTCCGTGTCTCTGTGTGAAATTTATTTTATTCAGTGTAACCCGGCTTGAAGAAGAGCCGGTAGAGACCGCCGCCGAGCAGCCCGCCAAGCAGGGGCGCGACGATATAGACGGTCAGCCAACCGTTGCCGTTGACTTGAAACGGAAGCGCACCCCAGCCTGCCACCGAGGAGAAAAGCCGCGGCCCGAGATCGCGCGCGGGGTTGAGACAGGACATTGTGAGCGGTCCGAGCAGCGTGATGAGCAGCGTGACCGTCAAGCCGATGCTCGCCGCCGTGAGCAGTTGGGGACGCGCGTGGTTGTGCTCGTCGGTGACGCAAAAGATCACCAACAAAAGCACCGCCGTGCCGATGACTTCCGCGCCGAACGCCGCCGCCGGGCTCATCAGCGCCCTCGCGGTTTGCGTCAGCGCCTGGCCGCCGGGGTTGGGAAAATATTCGCCATAGACCATCGCGCTCGCTTCGCTGCCCGGCGTGCCGCGCACGATGTGGTGGGCCGTTTCAAACGCTGCCAGCGGTCCGCCGAAGATGAAGTGGAGGACGGCGGCCGCAGCAAACGCTCCGCAGAGTTGCGCGACGATGTAGGGGGCGACCCGGGCCCTGGGGAAATCCGACCACGCCGCCATGCTCACCGTCACGGCGGGGTTGAGGTGCGCGCCGCTTAAGGCCCCCGTCAGGCAGATTGCGGTGGCGATGCCCAGGCCCCAGACGATGGCGACTTGAAAAGCGCCAATGCCGGTGAAAACGGCCGAGGCGACGCTGCCGCAGCCGAAGAAGACGAGCAGAAAAGTCCCGAAGAATTCGCCGGTAAACCACTTGGGAAAAAACTTCATAAGGCGCTTCTGTATCCTATGCGGTCGCTTGTGTAAACCGATGGGTTGGGTTCGGTTTGCCGGGGCGGAAATGTTCCATGTGCTCAATGGTGGCTCGCAGGCCGGGGAATGCGGCAATGCAGGCCACGAGGGCTTCCCGGGCAATCGCCCCGAGCGTGTCGGGGTCGGCCTCGGCGCGCAGGTTGACGATGAGTTGGCCGCTTTCCACCGGGTTTTCCAAGTGCAGCGAAAGCTCGGGCACAAAATCGTTGCGCACGAGATTCACCACGGCGATGTCCCCCAGACCGGTGTCCGGGCTGAGAGTCATTTTGAGGTGGGCGACTTCGGCGCTTTGCAGGCGGCATTGGATTTCCGAAGCGAGACGTTTCAAAAAAGTATCCGCATCGAATCCGCCGGCAGCCGCGACCTGCACGGTGCAGTTCAGCCAGCCCAGCAACGCTTCGCCGTCGGCATAGATTTCGTAATCCACCTCCATCGCCGCCTGCGCGGTCTGTTCGCCGCTGGTGATGCGCTCAAACCAGTCCTCGAGGTTGATCTCGTCGCGCGCCGAGACGGCGACAATCTCCTTGCCCGGATACTGCGCGGCGAGGACGCTGCGCAATGCTTCCACGCGGGCCGGTTCCAGCAGGTCGCATTTGTTGATGACGACCAGGTCGGCGTCTTCGATCTGTTTCTTGTAAATATAGACGACTTTGGCGGAGAAATTGCCGCCGGATTCCACGCCGAAGACCCGCAGGGCGCGCACCGGGTCGAGCAGCACACTCACGGGCGCGATGGTGAAGGCGTCGCCGTAGAGACGGCGCAGCGGGTAGGTAACGGTCGCGGCGAGGTCGGTGCAGCTACCCACGGGCTCGGCGATGAACACCTCCGGGCGGGCGCTTGCGGCGAGCTTTTGCGAGGCATCCAGGAGCGAGTTGAAGCGGCAGCAAAAACAGCCGCCGGGGATTTCCTCGGTCGCAAACCCCTGGGAGCGGAGCAGGGCGGTATCGACGAGATTGCTGCCCTGGTCGTTGGTGATGAGGCCGACGCGCAATCCCTGGGCGCTGAGGCGGCGGGCCAGCTTGGAAACGGCGGTGGTCTTGCCCGCGCCGAGGAAGCCTCCGAGCATGATGTAGCGGGCTTTGCCGGTCGCAAGAGGGGAGGAGGAAGGTGTGCTCATAAAATGAGGGAGGGGGTTAAGGTTGCGTGTTTGCGCAACTGTGCATTTTTGTTTTACGCAGTCAACCCCTTTTTAGCAGCGGCACTTCGCCTTCTTGTCAAAGCGGAAGGTGCAGCAGCCCAGGTCTAGCGCCGATTTATCCGCGCTCAATTTCTGGCGCAATTCGGGTGTGATCTCGCATTCCACATTCTTCCCTTCCTTGCGCGTCCTGACGATGCCAGCCTCGCGCAGGATGCGCACATGTTTGGAAATATTGTAGGCGGAGATGTCGAGCCGCTCCGCCAGTGCGCTCATGGCCAGCGGCGCGCAGAGCAGTTGGCCAACAATCCGCCAGCGCGTCTCGTCAGCCAGCGCCTTCAATACTTTGATGCACGGCTCCGAGTTCATGGCTGAACAGCGGCGACCGGGGTTACGCGGGGAATCCCTTGTTTGAGCAGCTCCGCATGGATGGCCACGGCCAGATCGCTGCGGATTTGGGTCCATTGCTCAAAATGATCCGTCCAGGCGACCAATTGGAATTGCGTCATGTTGGTTCCCAGATCGGTAAGCAACGCCTTTGGGGCTGGTTTTGCGGCTACCAGCGGGTGGGCATTGGCGATGCGTGTGAGGAGTTCCAGGACGCGGCACGGGTCGATGTCGGAAGGGACGCTTACGGGGAGTTCAATGCCGCGTTGCCGGTTGGAGAGCGTCCAGTTGGTGACCTGGTCCGAGATGAGCTTGCCGTTGGGCACGATGATCTCCGAGCCGCTGCCCGTGCGGATGATGCTGGCGCGGATGCCGATGCGGTCCACCGTGCCTGCGGCGTCGCTCATTTGCACCACATCGCCCACTTTGACCGGGCGCTCGAAGAGCAGGATGATGCCGGAGACGAAGTTGTTGATGATGTTCTGCAAGCCAAACCCCAAGCCGACGCCGAACGCGCCGACGAGGATGTTGAACTTGGTCATGTCGATCCCCGCCGCCGAGGCCGCCACGTAAAAGCCCACCAGCAGCACGGCGTAATGGAGCATCGTCGAGACCGCGTAGGAGAGGCCGCGTTCCATCTGGATGCGCGGGTAGAAATCCTCCTCCAGCACGAAGCGGAGAAACCGGGAGATCAGGAATGCCGCCCATGCGACCAGGCCGAAGGCGAGGATCTGGCCCAGGAGGGTGAAATCCCGTTTCCATTCATCGCCGACTTTATTCCAGACGACGAGAAAGGCCGAGGCGCGCTCGAACAACGGGGCGCGCACCGTGAGCAGGTCGAGCGTCTCGGCTGCCCATAGCAGAAGGGCGGCCACCTCGAAGGTGCGGTGCGTGCGGCGCCAGATCAGCGTCCGGTGGCGGCGCACGGTGCCGAGTTCCGCCAGCGGTTCCGTGGAGAGCCCGCCGAGGATCAAGCCATCGGCGATCCGGGTCGCCGCGTAGAGGACCACGGCGAGGTAGGCGCTTTGCAGGGCGGCGTTGCCGAGGAGGTTGCCGAGATTCACGCAGCCGAAAAGATTTGCGAGGAAGGAGGCGCAAAAGATCGCCAACGCCAGGCGCGCGCCCGTCAGCGTCGCCTTGGAGAGCCGCTGGTCCTCCTGGCGCAGGGCATCCAGTTGGCCCGAACGCAGCAGCCACACCAAAGCGAAAACCCCGCCCGACATTTCCGCCAAAAACAGCAACCGGGCGAGGATGGGCAGCGCCGTGGCGACCTTGCGCAACTGGTCGATGGAATAGAACACCACCATTGCGTTGAGGACGGGAAAGAAATGGCGATCCACCACCCGGCGCAGGATGAGGATGGCTGGAATGAGCGCCGCGGCCCCGCCGAGGGCGATCATGAGCGCCGGAGCCTGCGGGTAAATCCAGTTTGCCGCCCCCAGCGAGAAAGCGAGGGCCATTGCGATCGGCTCTTCAAAAACCAGCGCGGCGCGTTTCAGCCGCGGCTCGTCATCAGCCCAGGCGCGCACCCGTCGCCGGGTCCAGTAGAGCGCCGAGAGCAACGCCACGAAAAGCAGCGAGTGGATCAGGAAAGTGGCGGATTGCGTCTTGGCGTAAGTGGAGAGCGCCGTCCATTGCGTGGCCCAGGCCGTGCGACTTTCCTGCGCGAGATCGAATCCCGCGCTCAAGCGCACCGATTCGCTCCAGATCGGCACGTTCCAGAGCGGCACGCTCTCCGAGACAAAGAGCCGGGCCATCGCCTTCGGGCGCGCCTGCTTGATGCGTTCGCGCAGTTCGTTGACCTGCCGCTCCTGTTCCTCGGCCTGGGTGAGCAGTCCCCACATTTCCGCCCGGCGCTTTTGGACCGTCGCGCGGGTCTTTTGAGCCGATGTGCCGAGCGCCTCCATCCGCTCGCGCAATTCGCGCAACATCCCCTTGTCATTCCTGGCCGACTCGGCTTTTTGGTTCCAACTCTTTTGGAGCTCGTCCAGCCGCTTGATTTGCCCCTCGTAACGTGTGACCCGCTCGGTCAAAGCGCGTTTGGAAGCGGCAAGCGCTTCGCTGAGGTTCTGCCAGCGGGCTTCGAGATCTCGCAAGGTCTCCAGCGAAGGACCTGCGGCGAAGATTTTGGAGTCCTCCACCAGGCGCGCGTTGATGTCGCGGAACAATGTTGCCGCCGGACCATTCGGCGCGGAAAGCGCCTCTTCGGTTTTGAGCACTCCGTCGATCTTGCCCCGTTCCTCTTCGGCGGCGACAATCTGCGCGGTGAGATCGGCCAGCGACAGCGGCGTGGCACTGGCCGCGGGCGTCACCGTTGCCGAAGGGGCAGGCGTCGCGGCAGGGGGCGAGGGATCGGGAATTTGGGCGTTGAGGGCGGGGCTGAAAAACAGAACCGTCGCCGAAACGGGAAGGAGGAGTTTGGAAAACATGGAAAGAATACGGTGTATCCAGCGATCCGGCCCCGAAGTCAACCCGGCTTTTTCAAAGGCTCATGAAATCGGGATAAAATTCCTCCCCGCTTTTTTTCGTTTCCGATTTTCCGATTCCGCTGTATTCTCCTCCACCTCGTCCCTTCGGGAGGCCGGTATTTTTCGGTTTCCAAGGCGCAGGAAATGGTGGTCGTAGCTCAATGGTAGAGCTCCAGATTGTGATTCTGGCTGTTGCGGGTTCGAGTCCCGTCGATCACCCCATTTCCCTCTCCCAAAGGGCTCTCTCCGGGTCCGCCGCGAGAGCATATCCGCACAACATTGGCGGAGCATTTTTTGAAAGGGCGAGAAACTGAAATCCGCGCCCCAGGAGCGTCGGGTGCATGAGCGTGGCGAAGGCGCGCATCTCTTTGCGGCGCTCGACGGTGAGCTGGCCCGGGTCGGTGATGTCCGGGAAAAGGTGCTTGCCAAAAGCCGCCAAAAAATGGTGTTGGTCGGTGAATCCGGCCAGGGTCAACCCGGCTTGCTGCGCCTGTTCCGCGAGCGTGGTGAAATCGACATGCGCGGTGAGATCCTGCGCCCCGGGTTGGGCGAGGGGATCGTCGCCAGGGCGGTGCTGGCGGTAGCAGGCGAGGGTCCCTTGCGTGCGGTCGGGAAGATAATAATCCGCGCGGGCATAGCCGTAGTCGGCCACGAGCACGTAACCGCGTTCGAGCCGCCGGGCCACCGCCTCCATCCACGCAAGCGCTTCGAGATTGATCTCGGTGGCGTACCCCTCGATCCGGGGCAGGTGGGGCAGGAACGCTTCCAAGGCCGGGGCGGAAAGCGGGCCGTCGCTCCAGCACAGATTTTCCGATTCCGCCGCCACGTATTGCTCCTTCCAGGCGCCGTTGCGGAAGACGAGGCGATGCACCGGCAGGGCGTCCAGAAGTTCGTTGGAAAAATGGATGCCGGTAAATGGGGCGAGAGCTTCGAGCGAAGCGCTCCATGTCACTTGCCCGGCAAACCGGGCCAGGCGTTCGCGCTGCCGGGTGGCATTCATCTCAAACGGCTCGACGATGGTGTAGCGCAGCGCCGCGAAAAATTCCGGGCGGGATTCCGCCACGCTCAGCACATCCTGGGCAAACTCGCCGGTATTTGCGCCTTGTTCGACCACCTCGAACCGGGCGGGCCGATCCAGGCGCTCCCACATTTCCTCGAACTGCACAGCCAGCAGACGTCCGAAAAGCGGGCCAACGCTTACGCTCGTTAAGAAATCGCCATTCTGCCCAATCGCCGCGCGCCCGCTGGCGTAATAGCCGTGGGTGGGATCATACAGCGCCCGTTCCATGAACTGCCGGAACGGGATGGGGCCGCTACGGGCGATTTCGGCTTGGAGGATTTCGAAGAGGGCGGACATGGATCCCCTCTTCTTTACCCGGCTGCCCCGTATCAGGAAAGAGGAGATCATCAGGAATGGAAAATCAGGAAGGAATCATCAGGAACTCAGGAAATCAGGAAAGGAAATCAGGAAGCCAGGAAACCAGGAAAGGGGAGATTGGGAAAGGATGCCGAGGGACGGCAGCGATATTGAAGAAAGTGAAGAAAGAAGAGATCAGGCCGTGCCGCTCAAGTCGCTTGTCACCTCTCATTAACACCGGGCTTCAGCCCGGTGAAAGCTCTCCATGGCAAAAAGCCGTTTCAACGGCTTATCTGGATCGAGCGGGAAGCCGTTAAAACGGCTATGTATCTGGCTGTGTCCTCACACCGGGCTAAAGCCCGGTGTTAATGAAAAATTCCTGAGCTTTCTGAGAGGAGCTTTCTAAGAGGAGCTTTCTAAGTTCCTGGTTTCTTGGTTTCCTGATTTCCTTTCCTGATTTCCTGAGTTCCTGATGATTGTTTCCTGATTTTCCTTTCCTGATTCGAGACGTTTTCATGGAACTTCTTCCCGGCAGATGCTCTAATGGGAGAAATGTGGTTTGAACCGCCTCAGCCAAAACCGTTTTACCGCCGCGCCTGGTTTCTGACACTCGCGGGGCTCGCGTTGTTGTTGGCACTCATCGGCCTGGGCGGGTTTTTGTATCTTGAGCAGGTTTATGGCTCCAAGGCGGACGCGCTCGATTTGGCCCGGCTCCAGGACATGGAAACGGCCAGCATCGTTTTCGACCGCAACGGGCAGCAGCTTGGCAAAATTTACATTCAAAACCGCGATACCATTTCGCTGGCGGACATGCCGCCTGCCATTGTCCCGGCACTGATTTCCGCAGAGGATAACCGCTTCTGGCAGCACCACGGCGTGGACTACATCGGCATGGCGCGCGCCTCGGTGGTCAACTGGAAATCGGGGAGAATCCGCCAGGGCGCCTCCACCGTCACCCAGCAACTCGCCCGCAACAGCTTCCCCGACGTGCTTCCCAGCAGCGACCGGAGCTTTGAGCGCAAAGTGCTCGAAGCGTTTGTGGCGCAGCGGATCGAGAAGAATTTTTCCAAGCAACGCATCCTCGAACTGTATCTCAACCGCGTCTATTTCGGCTCGGGGTTTTATGGGATCGAAGCCGCCGCGCGCGGTTACTTCGGCAAACCGGCCCGGCAGTTGGACGCTTCCGAGTGCGCGACGCTGGCGGGGATGTTGCGCAGCCCCAACAAGCTCTCCCCGTGGCGCAACCGCAAGGCATGCCTGGAGGCCCGGGCGTTCGTGCTGGGCAGGATGCTGGAGCTCGACTGGATCAAACAGCCCGAATACGAGAGCGCGACGGCGGAAACGCTGGCGGTGAAAAATCGCAGCACGATTTTCAGCGAATCGTATGCCGTGGAATTTGTCCGCCAGCAGGTGGCCGGTCTGCTCGGCGAGGACGAGAGCGTCTATGGGGATGGGTTCCGGATCTACACCACGCTCGACGCCCGGCTGCAAAAAGCGGGCGAGGATGCGCTGAAGACCCGGCTGGAGGAAGTCGAGCGCCGCAGCGATTTTAACCACCCGACCTACGCCCAATACGACGCCCTGTTCCGCGCCCGGCGCAAGCAGCCTTCCAGCGAGCCGCTTCCGATCCCCGCTTATCTTCAAGGCGCTCTCTTTGCGCTCGATAACACCAGCGGCGGCGTGCTGGCGCTGGTGGGCGGACGCGATTTCTCCCACAACCAATACAACCGCGCCCTGCTGGCCAATCGCCCCGCGGGGACCGGATTTCTCCCCATTGTGTATGCGGCGGCGTTTGAGAAAGGGATTTTCCCCGGGAGCGTGTATCAAGATATGGCCATGGACAACCGCCAGGTGATGATCGGCGGGATGACGGGCATTCTCGGGGAATGGGGGCCGGAGACGGCCGACAACCAGTATGAGGGTCCCATCACGGCGCACAATGCCCTGGTCAAATCCAAGAACGCGGCCACGGTGCGGCTCGGCATGGCCACGGGGCTCGATACGGTGATGGCGCTTTCCAAGAAGGCGGGGATTGACAGTGAGTTGCGGCGGTTTTCCTCCACCTACCTCGGCAGCAGCGAAGTGACCTTGGAGGATTTGACGCTCTCTTACACCATGTTTCCCGGCCAGGGGGAACGGCCCGGAAAAGCGTTCATCGTGCAGCGCGTGGAGCGCAAAGACGGCAAGCTGGTTTACCAGCAGGTTCCGGCCCGGAAAGTCCCGGTCATTGCGCCGACCACGGCTTACGAAGTCCACTCCGCCCTGGCCGAATCCCTCGACCGGGGCACCGCCGATAAGGCATTCACCCGCTATGGGTTAAAGAAAGTGCCTCTCGCGGGAAAAACCGGCACTGCGTATAATTTCACCGATGTCTGGTTTGTCGGCTACTCCAGCGCGGTCACCTGCGGAGTGTGGGCCGGGTTTGACAGCCCGACGCCGATTTACAAAGGGGCGTTCTCCAACGAAATCGCCCTCCCGATCTGGGTCGATTTCATGAACGCCACCCTCCGGTCTTTCCCTCCCGAAGAAATAGCGCGGCCGCCCGGTTTGCAAAAATATGATATTTGCAGCGTCACCGGGCAGTTGGTGACGCCCAAGTGCGTCGAGTCCACGCCCAACCCCGCCGGAGGCGAACCGATCGAGCATTCGACAGCCACGAGCGAATGGGGCACGCCGGAGCAAGCCCCCAAGGTCGCATGCGAGCTGCACAGCGGCACCCAGACCAACGTCAAGGAATTGCCCGCGGCGGAGCCGAATATTCCCCGGGTCGAACTCGCCGTGGACCCGAGCGCCTTCACGCCGGTGCATATGAAATCCGACCCCGTGATCGGCGAAGACCCTTTCCATGCCGTCAAGAATGGCGTGGTGCCGCAACCGACTCCGGAGGGGGATGTGGAACCGACTCCCACCCCGACTCCTTCGGAAAAAGTGGTGCCCGCGCAAAAGGCAAACACACTCGACACCCAGGAACCGGAAGACCCGACGACGGTCAAACTCGACGCTCCCCCGGCGATCAAGTTTTAGAGTATCTCGGGATTTGGCCTGGTGGATCGGCCGCTCCGCGGGCGATTTTCACAGCACATCGAGGGTAGCGAGCAGATTCTGCTTTCAACGCCCACTCCCGGAATCGCGCGCGGAGCGCACGATCCACCTTTCGGACAGCAACGGAGTACCCTCCCACCGTGCGATTTGCACACGGTTTTTTTAAAGAGAGAGCTATTCCGTGAGAATGGCTTCCGTGGGGCAGGCCGCGAGGCACGCGCCGCAGTCGATGCAGAGCTCCGGATCGATCTTATACGGGTTGCCTTCGGAGATTGCTCCCTGGGGGCATTCATCTTTGCAAGCGCCGCAAGCGGCACATTTATCAGTAATTCTGTAAGCCATAGCGGTTCCTTTTTAACATAGGCTCACAGCAGCCGGTAGGGATTTACCTTAGCCAAAATTGGCTTTCTTTCGATTATTCGTGCCAATTCTCCCTCGGCTCTTTATTATGTTTTCTTATGCCTTTTCGTACCCTTGGTCTCGGACCCCTCATTTTAAAAGCCCTCCAGGAAGCGGGCTACACGGAGCCCACGCCCATCCAGGCGGCGGCCATTCCCCTGATTATGGAGGGGCACGATCTCATTGGGATCGCGCAAACGGGCACCGGCAAGACGGCGGCGTTTGTCCTCCCCATCCTTGCCAAGCTGATGGCCACGACCGGCGGCGGGAACAAACCGGGCATCCGCACGTTGATCCTCGCCCCCACGCGGGAACTGGCTGCGCAAATCGAGGAAAACGTCCGCGCCTACGCCAAGCACCTGCCGTTGCGCATGGCGACCGTTTTTGGCGGGGTGGGCGAACGCCCCCAAATCGAAGCGTTGCGCGCTGGAGTGGAACTGATCATCGCCACGCCCGGGCGTCTGCTGGATTTGATGCAGCAGCGCCATGGAGACTTCACCGGGCTGCAATACCTCGTGCTGGATGAAGCCGACCGGATGCTCGACATGGGTTTCCTGCCGGACATCCGGCGGATCGTCAGGGCGATGCCCAAGAAACGGCAGACCCTGCTTTTCTCCGCCACGCTTTCCAAGGAAATCGAGGCGCTCACGCATGAGTTCCAGCATGCGCCCAAGATTGTGGAAATCGGCCGGCGTGCCAACCCGGCGGAAACGGTCACGCAGTTGGTGTATGAAATTTCCAAACATCTGAAACCGGCGCTGCTGGCACATCTGTTGCGCGACCCGAGCCTCGACTCCGTGCTCGTTTTCTCCCGCACCAAACATGGGGCGGACCGGATCGCCCGGGCGCTGGAGCGGGATGGGATCAAGACCGCGACGCTGCATTCCAACCGCTCGCAAAACCAGCGGATTCGCGCGCTCAAGGATTTCAAGGCGGGCACCGTGCGCGTGCTCGTGGCGACGGATATCGCCGCGCGCGGCATCGACGTGGACGGCATTTCGCACGTGGTCAATTTCGATTTCCCGATGCACTCCGAGGACTACGTCCACCGGATCGGACGCACCGGGCGCGCCCAGCAGGTGGGCGATGCGATCAGTTTTGTCACCGACGAGGACCGCGGGCCGCTGCGCACGCTGGAGCGGTTCATCGGCCGGGGGATTGTCCGCAAACGGGCCGAGGGGTTTAACTACGCCGCGCCCGCTCCGCAGCGCGCCAGCGACGACGGAGAACGCCGTGGCCGACCCCAAGGTGGCGGCGGTGGCCGGGGAAATCCCCGGGGCGGCAGGGCGCAAAGCCCGCGCGAGGAATCAGGCGCTCGCAGGCCGAACCGTGAAAGCGGCGGAGGCCAGCGCAGTGGGGGAGGCGGTTCGAGGGGCGGGGGCAAAAAAGGAGCCAGCATTCCCAGCGTGCGCGTCCCTGGGGGGATGACTTGGAGCCCGCGGAGAGGGTAGAATATAAGTCTTATAGGACTTATAGGTCCTATGGGACCTATACCGTCGGCAAACACCGGCGCACTTCCCAGTTATTAGCCTCCAGCAGCGCCTCGGCTTCGGCGCGCCCGATGCCCCGCAGCGCGCTTACGAGCCGGATCGCCCGGTCGCGCAGCTTGGCGTTGGTCACGGCGACCCCGGCCATGAGATTGCTGCGCACTTTGCCCAGCCGCACCATGACGGCGGTCGAGAGGATATTGAGCGCGCATTTGGTGGCGGTGCCCGCTTTGAGCCGCGTGGAACCGGTGAGCAGTTCGGGGCCGGTGGCGAGGTCGATTTCGATGTCCCACGTGGTCCCATCGGGCCGCCGGGCCGGATTGCACGCGAGCAGGATCGTGCGTGCACCGAGTTTGCGTGCCTGGTGCAGCGCGCCGAGCGTGAATGGCGTGCGCCCGCTGGCGGTGATGCCGCACACGACATCCAGCGCCCGCACCCCGCGCTCAACCACCGCGTGCGCCCCGGCTTCCCGTTGGTCTTCGGCCCCCTCGACGGAACGGTAGAGCGCCCCCACGCCCCCTGCCATGATGGCTTGCACCATCTCGGGATCGGCTCCAAACGTGGGGGGAACTTCGCTCGCGTCGAGCACGCCGAGCCGCCCGCTGGTCCCCGCGCCGACATAAAAGAGCCGACCCCCCTTGCGCAAGGCGTCGGTGATAAGTTCGATCGCGGCGACGAGATGCATCCGTGCAGCGGCCAGCGCTTCGGGCACGCGGTTTTCCTCGGAGATGAACAGATCGACAATTTCGGGGGTGGCCATGCTGTCGAGGCCGCTCGAGCGCGGGTTGGGCTGTTCTGTGAGCGCCAGGGCCATTTCGGTGAGGTCGATCTCTGTTTCCATCGGCTGTGGCAGCTCCATCCCATGCGCCGCCAGCCAGATGGAGCCCGCCGCGCCGGATTCCGTGCAGACGCTCACCCGGGCTCGCGGGAAAGTCTGCGCGAAGCGGCGGTAAAAGCGTTCTGCATATTCCGGATGATGCAAAAAAAGCCCGCCTTGCAGCTTGATCTCGGGCGGCTCTTCAAACCCGAGCCGCGCGATCGTCGCGCACGCTCCATCGGCCAACGCGCACGCGCCGCTTTCCAGGATGGCGCTCATTTCCGTGTCCCCTTGGGCCGCTGCCTCAAAAACCACGGGGGCGAGTTTGGCGACTGCCATTTTGTCCGCTTCGGCTGCCCAACTCACCAACTCCTCCAGGCGATTGAGGGCCAGCGCGCTGAGGATGTTTGCGCCCGGTCGCGTCACGTGCCGCGCCAGGTCATACGTCCAGAGCACATGCCGCAGCGCCTGCACCGCGAGATGATAGCCGCTGCCAATGTCTCCCAAAAGCTGGCCCCAACCCCCGGCTTTTTCGTAATGGCCCGCGCGCCGTCCTGTGATGGCCGAGCCGGTCCCGGCGATCACCGTTACGCCGTCCGCGCCGCCAAATGCCGCGGCAAAGCCGGATTCGCGGTCGCTCCCGATGGCGAGTTCCGCCGCAGGCCAGATTCGGGCCGCACAGGCGTGCAAACGCACTCGATCTGCCGCCGTCGCGCAACCCGCCAGGAACACGCCCACATGCGTCGGGTCGGCGGGCAAAACGCGAAAAAGCTCTTCCAGAAACGGATCGCTCACCAAGCGCAAATTTGAGGCCGGGAGGACTCCGCTGCGCACCGGTTTGCCGGATGCGTCCGCATAAAGCCATTCCGTCTTGGTTCCGCCACCTTCGATTCCCAGGACACGTTTCATAAAGGGCAAAAAGTTTTACGAATAGCAATCTGCTCCCAAAAGGGATTTCCAGCAACCGGGAATGGTTGGCCGATTGCAGGGCTGAACGCCAGGTTTTAGCTGGCAACCAGTGATTTGACACCGGCTTCAAGCCGGTACGGGAGCAGGAAGGTAGATTCGGCTTCGCCGCGCTTCTCTTGCCTTTGTGCCAAGAGCGCGGACTTTTGAGCGCCAACGGCGCGGCCCCATAACAGCCTGGGCTGGAGCGAAGCGCAGGCCCAGGACTTTTCGCGGAAAAGCAGGAGGGCTGAAGGCCCGCACCATAACCATCGCGAAAGATGGTGCGGG
>CAIYQA010000167.1 GCA_903928175.1 uncultured Spartobacteria bacterium
AACTTGGGACCCGGGAGACCGGGGGGATGGGTGGGAGCCTCCATCGATTTCGCTTTGAACATGGCCGATTTGCATCTGTCATACAAACATTCCTACTATGACTATGATTCGCATCCTTCCCTGCCTTGGTTGTGTTTTGATCGCATCGGCGGGCTGGTCCCAAGCTCCCGCGCCCGCCGCCTCCACTCCCTTGACGCTTCTGCGCCAACTCGACGACGGCTTTGCCCAAGTCTTCGAAAAAACCGCCCCCAGCGTGGTGGTGATCGATGTTTCGAAAAAGAGTTCCCTCGCGGATGAGGAAGCCCCTTCCGAAGGACTGGACTCCTTTTTCCGGGCTCCTCGCGCCGGAGAACCCAGCCCGTTCCAGATGCAGGAGCCGACCACCCACGCCGAAGGCTCGGGATTTGTGATCCGCGCCGACGGGATGATCCTCACCAACAACCACGTCATCGCCGGAGCGCAAAAAATGACCGTCAAGCTCAAGGACGGCCGGCAGTTTCCGGCGCGTTTGATCGGCACGGACGAAATGACCGACATCGCTGTGCTCAAAATCGAGGCTTCGGGGCTTCCGGTGGCGACCTGGGGCGACAGCGAAAAGGTCCGCATCGGCCAGCTCGTGTGCGCCATCGGCGTGCCGTATGCCCTGGAATATTCCTTCACCATCGGCTGCATCAGCGGCAAAGGGCGCTCGGGGATGACCCCGGAGGCCACGCCCTATGAGGATTACCTGCAAACCAGCGCGCTCATCAACCCCGGCAACTCGGGGGGACCGCTGATGGACGTGGAAGGGCGCGTCATCGGCATGGCCACGCTGGTCAACGGCCTCAACCGGGGCCTGGCGTTCGCCATTCCCTCCCGCATGCTCCAGGACGTAAGCCAGCAGTTGATGGACAACGGCAAGGCGGTTCACCCGGCCCTCGGGATTCGCATTGAAACCCTCGGGGCGGACTCCAGCCTGCGCGACCAGATCACCGGTGTGGACAAAGGGGTTGTGGTGACCACCATCGAGCCCGACACCCCCGCTTATAAGAGCGATCTGCGTCCGGCGGACGTGATTACCGCCATCGATGGGACGCCGGTGGCGACCGCCCAGGAATTGCGTCGCGAGGTGCTGGCCCGGAAAGTCGGCCAGAGCGTCACCCTCACGGTTTGGCGGGGCGGCAAAACCTTGAGGATCAATATCACCGCCGGAGAGATGCCCGCCCCGCGCAGCGCACACCCCGCAACGGCCCAGCCCAGCCCGGCTTTAAGTGAAACGACGTGCGGGTTGCGCTTGGGCGAAGTCACCCAAGCCATCGCCGACCGGCTCGGGCTCAAAACGCGCTCCGGGGCGCTCGTGACCGGCATCGATCCCGAAAGCCCGGCCGCCATCGCGGGGATCCAGAAGGAAGACGTGATCACCGAAATCGATTCCAAACCGGCTCCGGATGTCGCCACGGCACGCAAGCTGCTCGAAAGTCATGCCGATACCAAAGCGGTACTTTTGTTCATAGAACGCAAAGGACAGAAGACCTACGCGGTGCTGAAACTCGATAAGTAAATGTTCCTTGGTTGGGCGGACGGCGCCGGAGGGTATACCGGCGCCGCCCGTTTTTTGGCATGCACACCCGGAAAAAAGCGCCCAATTCAGGCGCAAAAGGCCTTGGGTGCATGCAGGCGGGCGAGGAAAGGCTTGATTTCCCCCCGGCCCGCTGTTATTCCGCTCTGTAGTTCTTTGCAGGCTTAATGGCCCGAGGTTTCGGGCCAGCGGGGGAACCAATTTTCCCGGCGTTTTTGCGAAAGCAGACGCTGGGATTGGGGCGCACGGTGTTTTGGCACCGGGGATATTTAATGGTCCTAGCCCGACAGCTAACCTCGTCAGCGAAACATTATTCACCGCAAGGGATTTCTTTTCGAGTGCCAAATCATTTGAACGGTCCCCCCCTCTCTTGCCGGGACCGTCCACCTTCCGAATAGGTGGCAAAATGATTCATGATCGCAACCGATACCAAGCGTCCGCGCAATGTGGACTGGAAACGCGCCGCCGCCATTCTCTACGGAGACTGGGGGACGAGCAAAGCCTATGTCGTGGGCTTGGCATTTGCCGTGGGCGGCTACAGTTCGTTTTGGCTCATCGCCGCCATGTGCCTGCTCACAGCGCTGGTGGGCATCAACTACCTGGCCATCTGCAAACACTATCCTGACGGCGGTGGCGTCTATGCCAGCGTGCGGCATCGCTCGGAGGTGATCTCGATTGTCGGCGCGTTTTTGTTGATCGCCGATTACATTGTCACCGCCGCCCTGAGCGCGCTCTCGGCGTTTCAATACCTCGGCGTCGGCAACCCGGAACTTTTTGCGGGTGCCGCCATCCTGATCATCGGCGCACTCAACTTTTTCGGCCCCAAACACACGGGAACCCTCGCCTTCTGGATCTCGATGCCGACGGCGCTGGTGGTGATTCTCCTCGCGTGTTTCGCCCTCCCTCACCTCGGAACGGCTTTTCACCATGTGCAGCCGCTGCACGGCGGTTTTGCCCACAACTGGACCGGTTTTGTGGGGATCGTGCTGGCGCTTTCCGGCGTGGAAGCCATCGCGAACGCCACCGGAGTCATGAAACTCAATCCCGGCAGCACGGACGCCAAGCCGATGGTCACCAAGACCTCCAACAAGGCGCTCATTGTGGTGATGGTGGAAGTCTGTCTCTTCACCGCCCTGCTCGGCTTGGCTGTCAACGCCTTGAGCGGGTTGGAAATCAGCGGCGGCGACGTGAACGCCCCGGGAGCTCCCGGTGTGCGCGACTATATGTTGCGTTATATGGCGCAGGTGTTTGTCGGCGGCGCGCTGGGGCCCGCTCTGGGGCACGTCGCCGCCTGGGCTGTGAGCATCGTCTTCGGATTCCTGCTGCTCTCTGCGGTCAACACCGCGATTGTCGATCTCGTGGCCATCTCGTTCCTCATGTCGCGCGATGAGGAATTGCCGCGCGGTTTCCAGAAGCTCAATAAATTCGGCGTGCCGAACTTGAGCGTCATCGCGGCCACCGTGTTCCCTGCGCTGCTGGTCGTCCTGATGAAAGATATGGCTTCGCTCGCCGATCTTTATGCCGTGGGGGTCGTCGGCGCCATCGCCACGAATTTGGGCGCGAGCTCCACCGATCGCAAGCTGGGGCTTGGACGCGGAGAGCGCCTCCTCATGTTCTGCACTTTCCTGATCATGTTCGCCATCGAGGTCTCCCTTTTTGTGGACAAGCCGAACGCCCGGGTTTTTGCGGTCACGATTCTTGCCCTTGGACTGATCATGCGCGGCCTCGCCCGTGAAAATGCCGACCGCCGCAAAGCCGCCCTGCCGGTCCCAGCCTTGGCCGCTGTCGGCGGTCCCGCAATCACCTCCCTCCCCGAACCGGCCTTCTTCAACCTCAATACCGGAGCCGCCTGCGGAGCGCCGATGATGTGCGCCGTGCGCGGCATCGGAAAAACGCTCGATTTCGCCATCGAGGAGGCGAAGGAAACCGACCGCCCCCTTTACCTGCTTTTCGTTCGTGAACAGCCGATCATCACCGCCGAAGACCGCAAGCGCAAATGGATGGACGACCCCGAGGCGCGCGAAATCTTCGCCTACGCCAGCGAAAAAGCCGACGGCCACACCGTTCTGCCGTGTTATGCCGTCAGCGAGTCGGCTGCGGAAACCATTGTGGATATCGCCGCCACCGTCGGCACCTCCCAACTGCTTCTGGGAGCTCCGCAGCGCAATACGCTCCTCAACATCCTGCGGGGCAACATGGTCCGGCAGGTCTCCACGCTTTTGCCTGAAGAGATCCACCTGCTGGTTTGCGCCTGAAAACTTGGGTCGTTTTGTGTCGGGCTTTAGCCGGGCTTCTCCTTTTCCCAAGAAAAGCCCGGCTCGGGTGGGCGTGATTAAAAGTGGTTTGCCTGAGCGCCAACGGCGCTAGACCAGTTTCGGTTTAATTTGTCGCATTCCTCTCGCCCCGAAGGGGCTGAGTAAAC
>CAIYQA010000168.1 GCA_903928175.1 uncultured Spartobacteria bacterium
AGGGGTCTGGAAGAGGGGTCTGGAAGAGGGGTCTGGATGCCTTTCTCTTTCTTTTGCGCCTCTTGCGCTTTTTTGCGGCTATTTTTCCGACGCGGTGAAGTTTCCCCCTCGTTACCAAGCTCCAGCTTGGTAATGCCGGTGTCTTCGAAGCTCCAGCTTCGCAACCGTGGAAGCGGAACCGCTTCACAGATGAAACCGGAGCGGGGGGAAAACTCCGCGGTTTCCTCTCTCGCCACGCTTTCGAGGCTGGAGCCTCGCAGACAAGCACATTCCCAAGCTGGAGCTTGGGAACGAGATCAAAAAACACCGCCCTCGCATCCAAAGAGTCCGGTTCTTTGAAGAGGGGTCTGGATGCCTTTCTCTTTCTTTTGCGCCTCTTGCGCCTTTTTGCGGCTATTGATTACGCCAGTTTGCGGTAGAGCGTGGCCATGCTGATATTGAGCATCTTGGCCGCGCGATCACGGGAGCCTTCGTTGAAGCGAATGGTCTCTTCAATGAACCGCCGCTCCAATTCCTTGACGAACGAATCCAGCGACTCCCCGACCGGCAACTGAGCGGGCGTTTCCCCGGCGGGTGTCGGGATTCGGTGCACGACCTGGGTCGGGAGATCGTTGACTTTGATGAGGGACTCGTCGCAGAGCGCACAGGCCCGTTCGATGGCATTTTCCAATTCGCGCACATTGCCGGGCCAAGGGTAGCAGGCAAGGGCTTCGAGGGCTTCGGGCTGAATTTTGGCGACCGGCGTGGTGTTTTGAACGGCAATTTTTTGAACGAAATGCTGCGCCAGCAGCGGGATGTCCTCGAGCCGTTCCCGCAACGGCGGAATCTCGATGGGGATGACCGCCAGCCGGTAGTAAAGGTCTTCGCGGAATCCGCCGGTGAGAATTTTTTCGTGCAGCGATTCGTTGGAAGCGGCCAGCACGCGCACGCTGATGGGGATATTCTTGGTGTCGCCCACGCGCCGGATCACCCGTTCCTGCAAAACCCGCAGGAGCTTGGTCTGGAGCGTCTGCGCCATGGAGTTGATCTCGTCCAGAAAAATGGTGCCGTTATGGGCTTCTTCGAAAAGCCCCATTTTGTCCTGCACGGCTCCCGTGAACGCCCCTTTTTTGTGGCCGAAGAGCTCGCTTTCCAGAAGGTTTTCCGGCAGGGCCGAGCAGTTGACGGCGACAAACGGGTGGTGCTGGCGGCGGCTGTTAAAATGGAGCGCGCGGGCCACCAACTCCTTGCCGGTGCCGCTCTCGCCCTGGATCAGGATGGTGCTGTCGGTGTCGGCCACCTTGGCAATCAGGCTGTAAACCTGCTGCATCTTCGGGCTGGAGCCGATGATGTTCTCGAATTTGTAGCGCTCCTTGAGCTCCTTTTTGAGATAGACGTTCTCCCGGACCGCGCATTGGAAATCGAGCGCCCGCTGGATGCTCAACTGGAGTTCGTCGATTTTGAACGGCTTTGTGACGTAATCGTAGGCCCCGAGCTTCATCGCTTCCACGGCGGTTTGCACGGACGCATGCCCGGTCACCATGATGACAGCCGGCATCGGGTTCAGGTCGCGGCAGGCCTTGAGGATATCGAAACCGCTCACGCTCTCCATTTGAATATCCGCGATCACGGCCTGCGGCATACAGCCGGGCAAAGCTTCAATCGCCCGCTCGGGAGAGTTGAAGGGAAATACCTGGTGACCCAGTTCGCGACAGAGCGTGGAGATCACCTCCACCATTGCCGGTTCGTCGTCGATAACTAAAATACGCGCCATGGGCTTACTATAAGTAAGAGTTTACGCAAAAATGCGAAAAAAGAAAAGGAGTTTATCTCAATATTGCTGGTTAGCCTCAGGTTTTCCCGGAGGTGAGGCAACATCGCGGGATTCTCATTTTCGTCAACTGCTCGCTGTATGAAAATCGCCGCAAAAATGCGCAAGATGACGCAAGGCGCTGGGGGATTCGGAAATTCTTTTCGCGAGATGCTTTAGTAATTCGCCTCGCCGACGACCAAATGGATCGTGCCCGCAGGGTCGGTGATGAAAAAGCCGTCGAAATCCTCCGGCAACGCTTCCACCTCATCCCGCCGGGGGACGCCGTGGTTTTTGAGATACCGGGCGGCAGCCAGAGTGTCGTTGGTTTCCAGTTCCAGCCAGACATCCGCCTTCGCAAGCTGCGGGGCTTTATCCACCCAGAGCCGGGCGGCGCCGAATTGGAAGATGCACCCCTCGGGCTCCTCCTCCACCAGCGGGAGGTTCAGGGTGTCGCGGTAAAAAGCGACTGTGGCTTCATACTGGTGCAAGGGGACCTTGATGGCGATGTTGAGTCCGCCGTTGAAACTGGGGTTCGAGATATTCGCGACCATACGCCAACCATGCGGTGAAAACCGCCGACAGGAAAGCAGGAAAAGGGGGATTACTTCGCCACGTCCTCGTTGGTGCAGGCCCACCAGACGCCGCCGAGAAACAGAACGAAAAGAAACAGAAACATTCCCAAGGTAAGCATAGAATGCAAGGTTGTGTGCCGGAACCGGCCCCAAAGGTCAATCCCATTATTGGAATTTGGGAAATATCAGGGATTACCGGGCCGCTTTCCCATCCCGAAGAGGAATGCCCGCACAGTGAATCAGCGCAGGCCGTTACTTCTCGACGCCGAAAAAGTCGAAGAGCACTGTCCGATACACTTCGCGCTTGAAATCGGGCAGCCAGCAGAGGTCGAATTCCTCCGGCTTGATCCAACGCGTGCGGCGGAATTCCTGGTGCGGCGTGGCGACGTTGATTTTCGTTTCGGGGCACGTCATCAATGTGAGAAAATACGTCTGCTCCTGGCCATCGAACCCTTTCTTCTTGCGACCGGGGCCAAAGAGGTAGCGGTAGGGGCCTTTGCGGGTGATGACCAGAAAATCGCCGGGCTGCAACGAAATCTCCTCTTCCATTTCCCGCACGAGCGCCTCTTCCAGGGTCTCGCCGGGATCGACCCCGCCTTGCGCGAACTGCCAGGAGCCGGGTTCCCTGAGGCGCTCGCAAATGAGGATGCGCCCATCGGTGCGCTGGAGGATGCCCGCCACGTTGAGCCGGTATTGGGGGGGCTTCGGGGAGTCCATTACTTCTGCGTCTTCGTGCGCCGGGGAGCTTTTGCGCGCACGGCCGGTGTGCGCGCCTGAAGCGCCTGGCTCACGTGCGGGGCGAACAGGTGCGGCTCGATGAGGAACGAGTCGTGGCCCTTGTCGGAATGCACGGTGATCCAGATGACCGGCACATGGGCGGCCTTGAGCGCCTTGACCAGCCGGGCTTGTTCGGCGGGCGGGAAAGCGGCGTCCGAGTCGATACTAAAGACGAGAAACTCCTGGTCGCGGCAGCGGGAGAAAAGCTCGGTATAATTCTCCGCCCCCGACTCGGCGAGCAGGTTGAACCATTGCCAGGCGTCGAGGATGCGCAGGTAGGAGTTGGCATCGAAGCGGCTCACGAATTTCACCCCCTGGTGGAGCATGTACGATTCCACCGGGCTGTTCATCGCATACCAGCCAAAGGGCGGGGCATCGCTGACGACCACGTCGCGCGCCCGCTGCTTGAGGGCTTCGAGCGAGATGAACGTCTTGTGGGCGATCCTGCGCGCGAGCGCCAGGCCGGTGTCCGGGCGCGGCCCATCGTAATGGTCGCCGCCCCGGAAATTCGGGTCCGCTTCAATGGCGGTGATCTGCTCGAAATTCATGATCCGCTGGAGCATCGTCGTCTCGGTGCCGCTGCCGATCGGGATTACGATCCCGGCGCGGTCGGGGTAGCGCGTGGCGAAGCTCAGCGAGAGAAAGCCGCCCAACGAGCTGCCCACCACGGCGTGCAGTTTGCCGACGCCGAGGTGATCGAGCAGCCGCACTTGCGAATCCACAATGTCGCTCACGCGCAGCACCGGGAAATCCCGCCCCCACGGTTTGCCTGTGGCAGGGTCAATGGAAGCCGGGCCGGTGGAGCCGTAACAGCCGCCGAGGTAATTTGCGCAGAGGATGCAATATTTGCGGGTGTCCAAGGCCTTGCCCGGCCCGATAAACCCGTCCCACCACCCCTCGTGCATCTCCTCCGACCACCGGCCATCGAGCCCCGGCACTTCCGGGTTGAATCCGGCGGCATGCTGGCTGCCGGTCATGGCGTGGAAAAGCAGGATCACATTGGAGCCTGCGGCATTCATCTTGCCATAGACCTCGTACGCGAGCGTAAAGCGCTCCAGTACTGTGCCGCACTGGAGGCGCATCGGGTTCACCGAATCGCAGAACTCGAAAAACCGGGTTTGGACGTCGCCGATGGAATCTTTGGAGTGCTTCATCTTGTGGGTAAGGTGCAATCTTGGACTGAAACCCGGATTTTCTCCAGCTTTTTGGAGGGTCGGGAAATTGGGCAGGCGCTTGCCTACCTCGGCACCTTCATCTCGAAGCGCGGGATGCGCGTCACCACGGCCTCGCCCGCTTGGTTGACGGCAAAGAATCCGCCCTCTGCCACGCTGTCGGAGGCGATGACGTGGTAGGAGTGATACGAAAAACGGTCGCCTGGCTTGAGGCGCGGGGTTTTGCCCACCACGCCATCCCCCTCCACCACGATCCGGTGCCCCTGGGTGTCTGTGACCACCCATTTGCGCCCCTTGATGGTGAGGGTTTCCTCGGAAAGATTTTCGATGGTGAGATAATACGCAAACGGGTGCGGGCGCTCTGCCGGAGTTTCCAGTTGGGGGGCGTACACGAGTTTATCCAACGTCACACGGAGGGTTTCAAGTTCCCGAAAGAGAGGCATCACTCGTAATATGCCCCGGCTTTTTTTGTTTTCCAGAGGTTGTTTTGAAAGGGAGCCCCCTCGGCGAATTTCTCCGCAACGCCGCACCCTTTGAATGCCCATGCCAAAAAGTGCATTGCGGCGGGACGCCGCAATCAACACGCGAGACGCGTGCGCTCCCCGGAACTCCGGTCGATTCCAACGGCGACAATGATTGCGCAGCCGATGGCGATTTCCTGGATCGGGACCGGCCAGCCCGCCTGTTGGCACCCATTTTGGAGCACGGTCATCGTGAGCGCGCCGAGCAGCGCGCCGGGGATGCTGCCGCTTCCGCCGCCGAGCTTGATGCCGCCGATGACGGCAGCGGCAATGAGGTTGAGCTCCAGCCCGGGCATTCCCACCGGGTTCCCCTGACCAAAAGCGGCCATTTGCGCCGCTCCTGCCAGTCCAAAGAACAGGCCCGCCACGGCATAGGTGAGCGTTTTGGTGAGGCGCACGCGCACGCCGCACAGCGTTGCGGCGGACTCGTTGGAGCCGACGGCCATCAAGTGCCGTCCAAAAACCGTGGTGCGCAGAAACAGAGCCAAAAACCCGGCGAGAAGCAACACCACCCAGACTCCCGGCGCCACGAGCAGCCACGAAAGAGCAGGGAGTGGCGCGACCCAGGCGTGGAGCCAAAGTCCCTGGGCAAGGGGAATCGGCGCATCGACGGCCAGCCAGCGTGCCAGACCGCGCGCGATGCCGAGCATCCCAAGAGTGACGATCAATGGGGCGATCCGCAACTTGGCGATGAGCGCGCCATTGAGCAGGCCGACCGCGCCGCCCGTCAGCACCGCCGCACCGAGGGCGGTAATCCCCGGGGAACCGCTCCGGAGCAAAAGCGCGGCGATCACGCCGCAGAGGGCGGCGGAGGCTCCGGCACTCAGGTCGATCCCCCCGCTCATCAACACCAGCGCCATCCCGAGCGTGCCCAGGGCGATCACGATGCCCTGGGCGGCAATAAACCGGGCGTTATCCCGCGTGAGAAAAAAGTCGCGCACCGGTTGGCCTTCCGGCGTGTGCAGCAGCGAGAACGCGAGCACGATCAATCCCAACGCAAAGAAGGGGACCAAATAGGAGAGAAGCCGGCGCAAGCTCATAGACCCACCCTTTCTTTGCGGCTTTGCGGCTTTGCGTGAGACTTTTTTTCCCGGCGGCGCAGCGAAGTGCAACTTCGCACCCAAGTGCGTTCCCAAGTGCAACTTGGGAACGAGGGCTGGGGGGAAGGCTTTACGCCTTCCGGTTCGCCCCCCCTTTGCGCGAGGTTTTCTGCTGAATTGAGGTTCATGGCGGGCCCATCGCTGCGGCGATGATTTCGGGTTCGGTCCACTCTTTGGCCGGGCGCAATTCCACCAGCCGCCCCTGACGCAACATGCCTATGGTGTCGCAGATCCCCAGGAGTTCGGCGGGGTCGGAGCTGACAAGCAGAATCCCCTTCCCTTCGTCTGCGATGGAGTCGATCAATGCGTAAATCTGGGTCTTCGTGCGCACGTCGATGCCCCGGGTCGGCTCATCCAGCAGAAGCACGGCGGCCCGGTGCAGGAGCAGCCGCCCGAGAATCACTTTTTGCTGGTTCCCGCCGGAAAGCTCGTCCAAAGGTTGGCGCGGGCCGCGCCCCCGGATGCACAGTTTTTCCATCCAGTCCAAAGAGGTGAACTGTTGGCGTTCGGTGGAGACAAATCCCAACCAGCTAAACCGGCCCAGGCAGGTGAGGGTCAGGTTATCGGCGATGGAAAGACTGGGCAAAATTCCCTCCCGCCGGTTCTCGCCCGCCATACCGATGCCGGTGCGCCACCGACGGGGCGGGGCCGGGCGGCGCGACCGCTTGCCGTCGCGCCAGATCTCCCCCTCACGCAGGCTGGCCAGCCCAAAAACGGCCCGCAACGTTTCTGACCGCCCGGCGCCGTCCAGCCCCGCCAAGCCGAGAATCTCCCCTTCGCGCAAGGTAAGGTCGATTTGACGCGGGCTCGCCTCCCCAGAAACGTGTTTGAGCTGCAAAAGGGGCCGCCCAAGGCAGCGCCGGGACCGGGTGAACCCCTCGCGCAGATCGCACTCGGCCATGTGGCGGATCAACCCCGCGCGATCCATCCCGCCCATCGCCCCGGAGGCAACCACCTCGCCATCGCGCAGGACGGTGTAGCGGGAGCAGAGCGCCAGGGATTCCTCCAAAAAATGGCTGATGTAGAGGATCGAGACCCCGCGGGCCGCCAGGCGCCGGAGCGCCTCGAAAAGCGGGGCGATTTCCCAATGCGAAAGCGAGCGGGTCGGCTCGTCCAGGATGAGCAGTTTCGGGTCGGCCAGGAAGGCGCGTGCGATCTCCACCCGCTGCTGGTCGGCATACGAAAGCGAGTCGACGCGCGCGCAAAGGGGCAGGTCCTCGCTTTGAAGCTCGCTCAGCGCCTCGCGTGCCCATTCCCGGCTTTTCCAACGGTCGATCCAACCATGCCGGGCCGGTTCGCTTCCCAGGAGCAGATTTTCCTCCACGGTGAGGTCCCCCGCGAGCATCGGGCTCTGGCACACAATGGAGACCCCCTCTCGCCGGGCTTGGATTGGGCTGCGGGGGGCAAAAGGCTGGCCGTCCAGGAGGAGAAACCCCCGGTCGGGCTGTTCCATGCCGGCGAGAAGACGGACGAGGGTGCTTTTCCCCGCACCGTTTTCACCCAGCAACGCGTGAATCTCCCCCGCCGTGACGTTAAGCTGCACATTGCGCAACGCGCGGGTCGCGCCGTAGCTTTTCTCGATGCCAATGGCTTGAAGTCGCATGGTCCCCGTTCCAAGCATCGGATGCGGGCGGGTTCGAGAGCCTAAGAGGCTGTCTAAGACCACAGGATTAGCCGCAAAAAGGCACAAAAAGCGCAAAGAGATGCGCCTTTTCCTGACCGGTTGTAAACTCCTCTCTGTTTTTGCGTCTTTTGCGCTTTTTTGCGGCTAATTTCGTGGCGAAAACAATGGCTTGATTCGGCGGCGCCTCTTGCCAAAATCATTCCAATGCCCCGCATTCTTTCTGGAATCAAACCGACAGGCCGCCTCCATATCGGCAATTACTTTGGCATGATGCGCCCCGCCATCGACTGGCAGGAGAAGGGGGAGGCGCTTTATTTCATCGCCGATTACCACGCGCTGACCACCGTGCACGATCCCGCCGCCCTGCGCGCCAACACGCGCGGCGTGGCGCTCGATTTTCTCGCGTGCGGGCTGGACCCAGCCAAGGCGATTCTCTTCAAGCAATCCGACGTGCCACAGGTGTGTGAGTTGACCTGGCTGCTCTCGGTGCTCACGCCGATGGGACTCCTGGAACGCTGCCACGCCTACAAGGATGCCGTGGCCAAGGGGTTCGCCCCGAGCCACGGGCTCTTTGCCTACCCGGTGCTGATGGCGGCGGACATCCTCATTTACGACAGCGACATCGTCCCCGTGGGGCGCGACCAAAAACAGCATGTGGAAGTGACCCGCGATCTCGCCATCAAGATGAACGAGACCTTTGGCGCGAACCTGCTGCGCTTGCCCGAACCGAGCATTCTCCCCGACCTGGCCACCATCCCCGGCCTCGACGGTCAGAAAATGAGCAAGAGCTACGGCAACACCATCGAGCTTTTCCTCGAGGAAAAGGCGCTCAAAAAGAAAATCATGGGGATCGTCACCGACTCCACCCCGGTCGAAGCCCCCAAAGACCCCGCCACCTCTTCCATTGTGGCTTTATACCGGCTCTTCGCCTCCCCGGCCGACGTGGTGCAGATGGAAACCGATTTCCGCGCGGGCGGCTTCGGTTATGGCGACTTCAAAAAACGGCTTTTTGCCGCCATTTGGGAGCATTTTGCCCCGGCGCGTGCCCGGCGGGAGGAGATTGAGCGCGATCCGGGCTTTATCGACGCAGTGCTCCGGAGCGGAGCGGAGCGGGCGAATGCGTTGGCCAATGTGACGCTCACCCGCGTGCGCAAAGCGATGGGGCTGTAGGGACGAATTTATTTTTCGTTTTTCGCGCATCTTCTGATTGCACGCGCGAAAAGCGTTCGTAAAGTAGGACTGCCCATGAGTGCGGGTGAGGGTCACCCGGGCGGATGGCAACAAAGCATTATGATTAATGAATCTGGAGAACGCCCGGTCAACGAACCGTTGGCATCGGAAAAGATCATCTCGGACCGCAAAGTTTTCTTTCTCGACCTCAAGGAGAACAACCGGGGACGGTTTTTGAAGATCACTGAGGACGTCGGGGGACGCCGCGACACCATCATGTTGCCTGCGGCAGCATTCCGCGATTTTGCGGACGCCCTGGAACGGTTGATCGAGCTCGAAGGCGGGATTTAAAGCGTTCGCGGAAAATAGCCGCAAAAAGGCGCAAGAGGCGCAAAAGAAAGGCAGCCCCCTCTTCAACGAACCGGCGCATCTTGCGTGGTGGATCGGCCGCCTCAGATCTTCGCTGGCGGTTTGGCCTGTTTTCGGCCGAACGCCCGGCTCAACCTCGCCCAGTAGGGCCATTCCTGGCGCACATTCTTCTCAAGCCATTTCGCGAGCTCGCGCCGCCTCGACTCGGGAACCAGACGCGCCCAGAAATTGTTTTTCTCATCCCGTAGATAGGCGATCCGGCCGGCCCACCAGTTCCGGTGGACACTGCCCCAATGGAGCCATTGGCTTGCAAAGATGTCCTGGTAAACCTTGTCGCGCCGGGAGATGGTCTTGGTGTCGGAATACTCGCGCGAACAGGCCAGCAGTTCGTCCAAAAAAACGATCACCCCGTTGTGGGCGGCGATCCGCTGCCAATATTCGTAATCCATGCCGAACTGAAATTTTTCGTCCAGCAGCCCCAGGCGGTCCACAACGCGGCGATGCCAAAAAGCCGCTGGCTGGCATATGTAACAGCGCCCGCGGAAATCCTTGATCTGAAACGGACGCGTGGGATATTCCCGGAGCACATCGCCGCAAGCATCAATGTAATTTGCGCGTCCGTAAAAGAGATCCGCCTCGGGCTGGCGCTCCCACGCCTGGACCACGCGCGAAACGGCTCCCGGCAGAAGCAGATCGTCACTGTTTAGGTAGGCCAGGATGGTTCCGCGCGCGCGCGCAAGCCCCGTATTGATTGCATGGGTCTGGCCGCCATCCGGCGCGCTCTTCCAGTAAAACCGGTCTTTGTAGCTCTCCAGGATTTCACGGGATCCGTCGGTGGAACCGCCGTCGAGCACGCAATATTCAATATGAGGGTAATCCTGCGCGAGCACGCTCTCGATGCATTGGCGCAGAAAACGCCCCTGTTGATAGGATGGGGTGACGATGCTCACCAGCGGAGGCTCGTGGACCGTGAGGCGCTGCGGCGAGAGATCGGCGTTGGAATGGAGGGGTGTTTCTTCCACAAAAAGGCGATCCCTCGTGGGTGTTATTCTCGGTTCGGGAAAACGGGGAGATTCTGGCTCCCCTCCCCGAATGCTACGGCGAAGGCTTCCCCAAAGGCAAGCGCTTCCCCGATCACTTTTTCCATGTCCATGTAACGATAGGTGGCCAGCCGCCCCAAAAAAGAAATGCCACACTCTTGGCGTGCCAGTTCGCGGTAGGCTTGGAGAAGCTGTTTATCCGGCTCCAGGCGTTTCGGGTAATACGGGACATCCCCGGGCTCGGTTTCCTTGCTGTATTCACGGAAATAGGTGGTCTTCTCGTGCTCCTCCCAGGGGGTGAAATGCTTGTGCTCGTGGACGCGCGTGAACGGGACCTCCAGGTCGCAGTAATTGAGGACCGCGTTGCCCTGGAAATCGCCTTCCGCCTCGCCGCGCTCGAAAGTCACCGTGCGGTAGCCCAGCCGCCCCAGCCGATAGCCAAAATAGGCGTCCAGCGGCCCGGTG
>CAIYQA010000169.1 GCA_903928175.1 uncultured Spartobacteria bacterium
ATGCGGAGGAAAATGCGCTGCGCGGGGATTCGGAAGGGGATGCTTTTCTTCATGGGGAAGTCTTTGGGTCTCGGGAGTGTGGGAAATATGGGGGATACAGGATAAATCCCGTAAGAAATCTTATAAAAATTTATAAAAACCTACTTGCTGCACCGGTTCCTGTCAAAGCCATTTTTGAACAAAAAGCAGTTTTTAACAAAACGTCGCAGCCGTAAGTCGAAAATGATTCCGATTTGTCTTTCCTTTTGCAAGCACCATCCCCACAAAATCCCGTCCCTTAAGGGAAGGACAGGTTTTCCGCCAGGGTCCTCTCAGAGGCTTGGGACCGGGTGATGCGGGGAGGCGATAAAACGTCAAGTTTTTTGTGAATAAAAAAATTGGGCCCCGGCCCGGCTTTTTTCTTGTTCCTTTTTGGACCACTTACTATTCTCACGCCGCATGGCGAGCGAGAGTCACTCCCCTTGTGAATAACTTGTGAATAACCGCGAAAAAAATCTTGGTAGCCTCCCGAACCGCCTCAAACGGGCTTTCGGCACCGATTCCTGCCGTGGAACGGCGGCGGCAAGCCGGTTCCACAGTGTTGCGTTTCGCAAGTTTCTGATTTTTAAACACTTAGATGATTGTTCCACCCTTCTGCTCCGGCGAACCATGGAACCCAAAAACCGGGAAACCTTCCGCCCAAATGGGGTTTTCCCGAGCCTCCCCCCCACCGTTTACCCTGTTTCTGCCCTGTTTTTAAGGGCATGTGCATAAGTTACTTATGGAAGAAAATTTTGCCCTGATTTGGAAGCATATTGCCGACACCATCCGTCCGGAGGTGAGCGGCGATACCTTTCAGCGCTGGTTCAAGGCGCTCCAGCTTTTGCAGGCGGATGAATCGAAGATCACGCTGCGGGTTCCCAACAACATTTACCAACTCTGGATCGAGACCAACTATATGGGGTTGCTCCAGGCCTCCATCCTCAAGGTGTTGGGGAGTCCGCGTAAGGTGCATTTTACGATCTGCGAATCGCTGGAGCGGGAGGAAAAGCCTGAGATGCCTCTCGATAAAAATACGCGCGCGGCAAGCCAGGGGAAAGCCAGCGAACCAACGGTTCCCCCGGCTGCAAATGGGATGAATCCCCGGAACACGTTTGACTCATTTGTGGTGGGAGCCAACAATCAATTTGCCCACGCGGCAGCGCTCGCGGTGGCTCAAAACCCGGCCAAGACGTACAACCCGCTCTTTGTGTATGGCGGGGTGGGGCTGGGCAAGACGCACCTGATGCATGCGATCGGCCAGCATGTCGCGGCCAGCAAAAAAGGGTCGAAGGTGATGTATCTCTCGAGCGAGAAGTTCACCAACGAGTTCATTGACGCGATCCAGAACAGCAAGCTGGTCAGATTCCGCAACAAATACCGGCAGGCGGACGTGCTGCTCATTGACGACATCCAGTTCCTGGCCGGCAAGGAACGTTCGCAGGAGGAGTTCTTCCATACTTTCAACACCCTTTTCGACGGGCACAAGCAGATCATCCTTTCCAGCGACCGTCCGCCCGCTGAAATCCAAAATCTCGAAGGCCGCCTCGTCTCCCGGTTTGAATGGGGGATGACGGCGGAGTTACAGCCCCCGGATATTGAAACCCGCGTGGCCATTTTGCGCAAGAAAGCCCAGTCGCTCCAGATCAAGCTGGACTCCTCGATTTTCGAGTTCCTCGCCGAGCGCATCAAAACCAACGTGCGTCGGCTCGAAGGGGCGTTGATGCGCGTGGCCGCGTTCTCTTCTTTGAGCGGGCGGGAGTTGACCCCGGACGCGGTGGAACATCTTCTCAAGGACATCCTGCAGGAGGAAGCCCGGCGGACGGTGACCATCGAGCAAATCCAGCGCAAGGTGGCCGAGCATTACGACGTGCGCCTGGCCGATATGACCAGCAAGCG
>CAIYQA010000170.1 GCA_903928175.1 uncultured Spartobacteria bacterium
GAGGTCGCCGCTCGGACGATCCGATTCAGGGCGTTGCGTTGGATGCTGTCGAGTTCGAGGGCAATGATGGGGCGAGGCATGCCCGTCATCTTACACCAATGGTAAGTAGCGACCATCTATTTCGTGTACACTACACTAGCGCTATGGCGGCGTTTGGTTGGGTGATTCTACAGGTAAAATCCGCACGCAGGCAGGAGAGTTAGCATTCCTGCTGAGGATCGCGCTTTGGCGGGAGTGGATCGCTCAAGCCCAGGCTCGCGCACAAAACGGAGCGCAGTGGCGGGTCCAGGGTGGACGCGATTGATTGAGGACTTTTCCGTCTGAACAGGGAAACCCGGAGCCAAAAATGAGGGGTTATCCTCAAGTTATTCACCGGGGCAGATCGGGGATGGGAACAAATTGCCTGATTTTCAGCCCTGGCCGGATTTCCCGATTTCTCCTCACAACTTGTTCACAGGCACGCAACCGCGCCCCCAGGAAGCACATATACACAACATCCTACAATATATGTCATGTAAAATCCGAAAGTGTAAGCCTTGGGATGAAATCTTTCGAGGCTTTTCGAGGTTCTCTTCCCCCATATTTCCCCAACTCGTTTTTCCGGGGAAGAATAGCTCCTCTGTATATCTTCAGTTGCGGCGGTTTAATCTCGAGGGCAACTTGCTCAACATTCCCGTGCCCTTGAACAACCTGCCTGGTTCGCAAAGCCCATCCGTTGACAATCTGGAACCCAGTGCGATGTTAAAATACGGCTCCGGTGAGGTTGCTGGTTTGTCCTTGCCGGAGTCCGCTTTCTGTACCGGCCGCCTCACGATTTTGCCACTGGAAGTTTTTTCCTTTGGGCTGCCAAGGGAGGCTTGGGAGACGGCTTTGGAGTTGGGAGCGCCGTCGGGCTGGGCGTGGGTGAAGCGGTCGGAGCCACTGCGGGACTCGGACTCGGTGTGGGCATGCCGGGATTATACGGCGTGGGAGCCATGCCTTGAATACCTGTCGGCACCGGACCGGGCAAAACCCCTCCTACTGGCGAACTCCCCGGTGCACCGGGGATTATGGTTAGGATCGGCACAGGGACAGGCGTTGGGCTTGGGGTCGGTGTGGGGGTGGGAGCCGGTTTGGAGAGATTGACCCAAGTGTGCAGGGTTCCCTCGAATCCCCCAATTTCCTGGAGCAGCGTTTCCACCCGGTTGCGCCAGTGGACCAGGTCGGGCGGGCCGAACGGCTTCTCCGCGCTGTTGGGGAAATAAAGGTAAGTCACTTTGAGGTTGCTCTCCGCTCGATGCGTGGCGCTGGTTTCCGAGTTGATCTCCTTGCCAAGCCGGTAAGAGGCTTCGCCCACGAGATCGCGCGGGCCGACGTCGCCGACAATGGCCGGGTAGATGGTATTGCCGTGAATCACCGCACAATAGTCCCCCACCCTTGGCTGGAACGCCGGGTCCATGTCGTCGGCAAAAATGCCCGGCAACACCACATACGGATCGGTTGCGGCGATCAGAAAACTGCACGTCTTGAGCTGGTGAACCTCGTACCGAGCGGCGCTCACCGCATCCCGCAACGCCTGGAGCCGGGGTTCGCCCATACCCTTGGAGTGCGCGAGCTCCGTTTCGAGCGCGCGCAGCCGCGCTTCGCGTCCGTGCAGGAAGGGATTCACCAGTACGGTCTGTTTTGGCCAGCGGTAGCTTGTCATCGGCTGGAAGGTCGGATCGCTCGGGTTCACGGCGGGGAGACGGTCGGGATCCGAACCGTCGGTATCCACATCCATGTCTGCCTGGAGCAGCAGGACCGTGCGCCGGCTCTGCGGATGGCGCAGTTGCAGGATCGTTTCGCAATCGAAGAAATTGTGGCGCGTGAGCAGGAGGTCAAGCCGGGGCAGATTGCGCTTGAGTTGCGCCAGCTTGCGCCCGTAGAGCGCCTCGTACTTGGGAGAGACCTGCGCTGTGGCAAGCAGTTCAGTCAGGCCGGGCAGAATCTTCGGCAGCGCCGGATTGAGCTTGGAGAGCGCCTCCAAATCGTGATTTGGCTTGGGAACCTTGACCTTCACGTTCAATTCCAAGCCGTAGCTCGACGGGGTCTCCCGTTCCAGGGAAGCCGCGCCTCCGGGTTCGCTTTCCAGCTTTGTGCGCACTTCCATCCCGTTGAAAAGCTTGGAAATTTCCAGCGATTTTTGGGGGATGTAAATCGGGGTCGGTTTGGGGGTCGAATGGGGCGTCGCTGGGGGCGCTGGGGGTCTCGTCCTCCCGCTCCACGGCCGTTTGCTGGTAATCCCAAGATAGAGAAAAACCGTGAGCATCACGACGGCCGCGGCAGCCAGGACGGATTTGACAGACATCCAGCTACTTTTGATCGGGGAGGTCGCTATTTCAACCTGAAACCGGGATTACTTGCCGGTAAATGCAATCAAAGTGAGCACCATGCCAATGGCGCTCAAAACAGCCATGAGAATCACATGCGGCGCCGCCCGGTTGATCATCACCTTTGGAATAAACAGCCCCGCCAGCCCGGCGGTTGCCAGGAGCCCCAGGATCAGGCCGACTTTGAGATTGTTGGTCTGCCCGTTGAAAAGCAAAAGACCAGCTCCGATGAGTGCAATCCCCAGCAGCACACCCAAAAGCAGCGAGGGCAGACTTTTCACCCGCGCATACGCCACGATTCCGCCCAGGAGCGTCAGGGCGCCAAAAACAATGTAATAAATCTCGGTGGCTTGGATCACATAAGGGTCATAGGCGAAACGGAAACTCGTGTCACCCAAAAGATGCTTCGCAATACGAACAGTATGGAGACGTATTGTTTGCGGCCTGAACTTCCCCGCAGTGAACAAATTCTTCGAATCCCCTTTTGACGCCCTCAAAAAATATGGCACGTTAGCGAATGTTTGAGCAATTCGCCGGGGGCAAAGGAGAGCAAAAACGACCTTTTTATTTGGGGTACGGCATGGCCATTCTGGTGGTCGCACTGGCAGCCGTGGTGCCGCCCGCATTTTTTCATTGGGGTGGAGTGGCCCTTCCTTATGTCAGTTTTTATCCGGCAGTCATCCTGGTGGCGCTCCTTTTTGGGCGAGGCCCCGGTTTGCTCACGGCTATTCTGTCGGCTTTTGTTGCCAACTACTGGATCGAACCGATGGGCGGCTTTTGGATATCCTCTCCTGTTCAGGGGATCACGATGAGCCTGTTTGTGGCCGCGAGCCTGCTTTCGGTGTGGGTTTGCAACAGCCTTCGCAGCGCTTTGCACCGGGCAATGGAAGCGGAAGCCGCACTGCGAGTGGTCCACCGCAAGGAAACTACAACGCTCCTGGAAAGCATCAGCGATGGCTTTACGGCGCTCGACCGCGACTGGCGTTTCGTCGCAATCAACTCGGCGGCGGCAACTTCTTTGCGGGTTTCGCGGGAGGAATTGCTGGGAAAAATTCTCTGGGAGGTCTTTCCCGAAATGGAGCGCCTTCGTTTTGGAAGGGAATATCGCCGGGCGATGGCGGAAAACGTCGCTGTTCACGTGGAGGAGTTCTACCCGGAACCGCTCAATACCTGGTTTGAAGCGCGCTGCTACCCTTCGGCGGAAGGGGTGAATATTTTTTTCAGCGATGTCACGGAACGCAAAAACTCGGAGCAACGCTTGCGCCAGCTTTCGCGGGCGGTGGAGCAAAGCCCGAGCTCGACGATCATTACGGACATCCAAGGGAATATCGAATATGTAAACCCAAAATTCACCGCGATCACCGGTTACAGTCTGGACGAGGCGAAAGGAAAAAATCCGCGCATCCTGAAATCAGGCGAATTGTCCCGGGAATCCTACAAAGAGCTCTGGGAAACCATCCGCGCCGGACGCGAATGGCGGGGCGAGTTCCATAACAAAAAAAAGAACGGGGAGCTCTTCTGGGAAGCCGCGTCCATTTGCCCTCTTATTGACGAGAACGGCGAGACCACCCATTACATCGCCGTCAAAGAGGACATCACCGCACGAAAAACTGCCGAAACCGATTTGCTGGAAGCCAAAAGAATCGCGGAGCAAGCCAACCAGGCCAAGGACGCCTTCATCGCCATGCTCTCCCACGAACTGCGCACGCCGTTGACCCCGGTCCTGATGCTGGCAAGCGCGCTGGAGGAGGATGAGACGCTCTCTTCTGATCTGCGCAACGATCTTCACGTGATCCGGCATAACGTCGAACTCGAAGCCCGCTTGATTGATGATCTTCTGGACATCACCAAAATCACTCATGGCAAATTCTCCATACAGGCGGAGCGCGTCGATATCCGCGAGCTGCTGACCCGGAGTTTGCAGATTCTGCGCGCAGACCTTCTCCGCAAAGAGATCAGCATTCAAATTGAGGATGGGGGCGAGCCCCTCAGCGTCAACGCAGACCCCGTGCGGCTCCAGCAGGTTTTCTGGAATATTCTCAGGAACGCGGTCAAGTTCACTCCGGCCGGAGGCTCCATTTGCGTCCAGGCTTTTCAGGCCGACCCGCAGACGATTGCCGTTGAGATCAGCGATACGGGAATCGGGATTGCTCCCGAGTTTATAGAACGGATTTTCCTGCCCTTCCAGCAAGCCTCAGCGCCGGGCGATCCCCGTTATGGCGGCCTCGGCTTGGGACTGGCCATCTCCAAATCCATTGTCGAGATCCATGGCGGAACCATTGCCGCAGCGAGCACGGGCTCCGGCTCCACCTTCACGGTGCGACTTCCGGTGAACCTGTCGGTCCCCGATTCCCATCCCCAGCCCGGTCTTGCCGCCCAGCGCAGCGCCTCCCTGCGCATCCTGCTTGTGGAAGATCACGCCCCCACCCGCGAGACGCTCGCCCGTTTGCTCATCCGCGACGGCCACAAAGTCACCGACGTCAGCAGTTGCACCGCCGCCTTGGACGCCGCACAAAACCAACCCGCCAACGAGCCATTCCAGACGCTCATCAGCGACCTGGGCTTGCCCGATGGCAATGGCTGCGATCTCGTGCGGACGCTGAAACACGAAATTCCCGGGCTCACCGCATTTGCGCTCAGTGGCTACGGCACGGACGCGGACATTCGCAAAAGCACCGAGTCCGGCTTTGCCAGCCACCTTACTAAGCCGGTCCATATTCAAAACCTCCGCCGCTTGCTGGCCGCATAAAATCGCTAATGATCTCTGGGAGAATGGACCGGATTGCGTTCCGGTTTATTTGACATCCCAGCCCCAAAAGAGAAGAATCCACGGGTGCCACACCCGATCCCCTCCCCTGCTCCTTTACAGATTCACCCGTCTGGCGCTGCCGGGAAATTGGTCAACGTGCAAGCCTTGAGAGGCATTGCCGCGCTGCTGGTCGTATTTTTTCACGGGCTGGTTTATTTCTTTTCCTTCCCGGTGTTTGTGCCGATGCCCCGATGGTCGTACTATGGCGCTTCGGGGGTGGACATCTTTTTTGTCATCAGCGGTTTTGTCATGGTTTATGTGAGCCGCAGCCGTTTTGGAAGTGTGCGGGGCCAGGTCGGATTCCTTGCGGATCGGGTGGAGCGCATTTATCCCTTTTATTGGCTGGCGAGCCTGCCCGTGTTCCTCACCTGCATCCTGCTTCCCCACCTGACCGCCATTACGCTGAATCCCAAGGTGGTTTTCGATTCCCTGCTGCTGCTTCCCCAGCCGGATTTCCCCCTGCTGCGCGTCGGCTGGACGCTGACGCACGAAATGTATTTTTATCTCGTCTTCTCGTTTTTTCTGTTGGGAAAAAGAGAGGCGCTTTGGGGTAAACTGTGCGCTTGGGCCTTGCTTGTGGGCTGCGCCTCGTTGTTCCTGCCCGCGCGATGGCTGGGCATCCCGTGGGTCCAACTCGTTTCCAATCCTCTGACTTTGGAGTTCATCGCGGGGTGTTTTCTCGGCATGATCTCCTGGCCCAAAGGATTTCGCTTGGGTCCGTGGATCCTGATTGCGGGCTTTGCCTTGCTGCTGCCCGCCACGCTGGCCATGCCGGCTCCCGCAATGGAACCGGGCTGCCTGCGCCACTTGTATTTGGGGTTGCCCAGCATTCTCATTGTGGGCGTCGTGCTGTGCATGGAGCAGAACGCGCAGACTTTGCATTGGGCCTGGCTCCAGCGTTTGGGGGACGCCTCGTTCCAGATTTATCTTTGGCACGTAACGGTCATCTCCGCCGTTTCGAGGGCGTTGATGAAGCTGCCGATCCCGAATATTCTGCGCCTTGTTTTGACCATCGGCTGCGCGGTGATCTTTGGCTATCTGGTGTATCTGTGGATGGAAAAACCATTCCGCAAATGGACCAGACGTTGGCGCGCGAAAAGCACTTAGAGCGTTTGACGTTGTCGCATTGATTGTGCGCTGAAAGCGCAAGGGAAACCAGCCCAGGGCAGAGCGCAGCGTCGCCCTGGGTGGCCGCGCAACAACCGGTTGCGCCCTGCAAGGGCGCTGGTAAGGGGGAGCGGATTGAGCGCAAGCGTTTCCCAGTGCCCGTGCAGGGCACAGATCTCTCACACGCATACCCAGGGCGCTGCCCTGGGCTGGTTTACTCAGCCCCTTCGGGGCGAGAGGAATGCGACAAATGAAACCGAAACTGGTCTAGCTTATCCCCGCCAGCGCCGCAGTCGCAGAGCATTGGTGATGACCGAGACGGAGCTCAGGCTCATCGCGGCTCCGGCGATCATCGGGCTCAACAACAAACCGAACACGGGATAAAGCACTCCGGCGGCAAGCGGCACCCCGAGCAGGTTGTAAACAAACGCAAAGAAAAGATTCGTGCGGATGTTGCGCATCACGGCGCGGCTGAGGGCGAGGGCGCGGACAATCCCGCGCAGATCGCCGTGCAGCAGCGTAATGCCCGCGCTTTCCATCGCCACGTCGGCGCCTGTGCTCATGGCGATGCCCACATCCGCTTGCGCCAATGCCGGGGCGTCGTTGATGCCGTCGCCTGCCATCGCCACTTTGCGTCCCTGCTTTTGCAACTCCACCACGCGCAGGTGCTTTTGGTCGGGACGCATTTCGGCGGCAAAATCATCAATCCCAAGGCTCCCGGCCACACGCTGCGCCGTCGCGGCATTGTCGCCAGTGAGCATCACCACTTTGAGCCCCAGCGCGTGCAAAGCTTGCACGGCCTCGGCGGTGCTCGGCTTGATCGGATCGGAAATGCCGATGCCGCCTAAAAACTTTCCGTCTTTGGAGACGAAAACGGTGCTCTCGCCTTTCAAAGCTGTGGCGTAGGTTTGGGGGTTGATGTTTAGGAAGGAAGCGGTTCCCACGAGAATCGTCCCCTCCCCCACCCTGCCTTCCACTCCCGAACCGGCGGTGGCATGGAAATCCGTAACCGGAGAGAACGGAAGATTGCGTTCCTTTGCGGCGCGGAGAATCGCGCTTGCCAGCGGGTGTTCGCTCCCCTGCTCCACCGAGGCGGCGGCGGCGAGCAACTCCGTTTCCGCAACTCCATCGGCGGGCAGCAAAGTGGTTACTTCCGGTTTGCCTTCGGTGAGCGTGCCGGTTTTGTCCACCACCACCGTATCCACTGTTTCCAAGGCTTCCAGCGCTGCGGCGTCTTTGATGAGCACTCCGCATTGCGCGCCCCTGCCCACCCCGACCATCACGGACATCGGGGTTGCCAAACCCAGCGCGCAGGGACACGCGATCACCAACACGGAGATCGCGCTCGCGAGCGCAAACCCAAGCCGCGGCTCCGGCCCCACAAGCATCCAAACCGCAAAAGCCAACACGGCCACCGCCACCACAGCGGGCACGAAAAATGCCGCCACGCGATCCGCCAGGCGTTGGATGGGCGCGCGACTGCGTTGGGCGCGCGCCACCATTTCAACGATCCGCGCGAGCACCGTTTCGCTGCCGACATGCTCCGCCCGCATCAGGAACGAACCCGCCCCATTCACGGTCCCGGCAGTGACGGGTGCGCCTGCCGCCTTGCGCACCGGCTCGGGCTCGCCGGTCAACATCGCTTCATCGACATGGCTCTCGCCCTCGGTGACCACGCCGTCCACGGGCACCCGTTCGCCGGGCCGCACCCGCAGGAGCGTGCCGGGATGCACTTCACTCACCGGGACATCGTGTTCGCCGTCGGGACCGATGAGCCGCGCAGTATCCGGCGCGAGACAGAGCAGTTGTCGAATCGCCTCCCCCGTCCGGCTGCGGGCGCGCAATTCCAGCATCTGGCCGAGCAACACCAGCACGGTGATCACTGCGGCGGACTCAAAATAGAACTGGCCGCGCATGGCTGTGGGGAAAAGTTCCGGGGCGAAAAGTTGCACCGCGCTGAAGCCGAAAGCGGCAATCACGCCCATCCCGATCAGCGTGAACATATTAAGATGCCAACTGACGAGCGAACGGGCGGCGCGTTTGAGCAGGGGCCAACCCGCCCAGAACACGACCGGTGCGCTCAAGAAAAACTGTGCCCAACCGGAGCCGCCGATACGGGAGGGGGCAAGGTGTCCCATTGCCAAAAAAAGAACGGGGAGCGCCATCAATGCTCCGAGCCAAAAGCGCACGGTCATGTCGTCGAGTTCCGACGTGTCTTCCGGTTGCCCGGCGGCAATAAACTCCGGTTCCAGCGGCATCCCACAAATCGGGCAATCGCCAGGGTGATCCTGCCGCACTTCCGGGTCCATCGGGCAGACATACATTCCAGAAGCCAGGCCGGTTTTGGGAGCCTCCTCATGAGCCCCGCAGCACGAATGCGCAGTTTGGGAGGTAGGCTCCTGGGCCAGGAATTTCTTCCGGCATCCCTCGCAGCAGAAATAATACGTTTCCCCGTCGCGTTCCGCCCGGATGGGGCTGGAATCAGCGACCGTCATCCCGCAGATAGGGTCCAGTGGCATAAAAACCAACATACCACCGTGCGTCGCTTTGTGAATTGCCAATCCTTGACTCCCCCCGCCTCCCGGCTCATGTTTCTGGTTTCCCATGGCAATCGATATCCAAGCTCTGAACACCTCTGCATTGAAGTCCCGCGTGGACGAGATGCGGAGGTATCTTTGACCTGCCGCGCCTGCAATCACGCCTGGCGGAACTGGAGGGGATGATGAGCGCGCCAGACTTCTGGGACATCCGGGAGCGGGCGCAAACGCTGGTGGAGGAGGTCTCCACGCTGCGCAACAAAATCCAGCCGTTCCAAGCGCTCGAACAAGGGATCGACGATCTCGAAGTCCTCAAATCCCTCGCCATTGAGGAAACAGACCATGCCCAGCAAGTCGCGGCGGCGGAGGAGGTGGAGGCCGAATACAACGGCCTGCTCCAAAAACTGGAGGACTTTGAATTAAAGAGTTACCTCAGCGGCCCGCAGGATCGCGCCAACTGCTTCCTGATCATCCACTCCGGCGCGGGCGGCACGGAATCGTGCGATTGGGCCGGGATGCTCCTGCGGATGTACCAGCGTTGGTGCGAGCGCAACGGGTTCAAGGCGGAGATCGTCGATATCCAGGAAGGCGACGAAGTGGGCGTGAAATCCGCCACCCTGCAAATCACCGGCGAATACGCCTACGGTTATCTCGCCACCGAGCGCGGCGTGCACCGGCTTGTGCGCATTTCGCCGTTCGACGCCAACAAGCGGCGGCATACCACGTTTGCCAGCGTGGACGCCACGCCGGAGCTGGCCGACGCGGTGCCGATCGAGGTGAAGCCCGACGAGATCGAGACCGACACCTTTCGCTCCGGCGGCAAAGGCGGGCAAAACGTCAACAAAGTGGAAACGGCGGTGCGCATCACGCATAAGCCGACGGGCATTGTCGTGGCGTGCCAGGCCGAGCGCAGCCAGGGGCGCAACCGGGAGTTGGCGATGAAGATGCTCAAGGCCAAGCTGTATCAGCTCGAACTCGACAAAAAGAGCGCGGAGATCGAGCGCCAATATGGCGAAAAAGGAGACATCGCCTGGGGCAACCAAATCCGCTCCTACGTTTTCCAACCCTACCAGATGATCAAAGACCACCGCACCGGGGTGGAGACCAGCAACATCCAAGGGGTGATGGACGGCGGCATCGACGCGTTCATCCACGGGAAACTGCGGGGGCTGGTGAACAAGAAGGGCGCGGAGGATTTGGAGTAAATCGTCTTTGCGTCCTTTGCGGCTTTGCGCGAGAATTTTCCGGCTCAAAGTTACAGACAGTTTCAGCTCGTTCCCAATCTCCTGA
>CAIYQA010000171.1 GCA_903928175.1 uncultured Spartobacteria bacterium
CCGGGAGGGAAATGGAGCCACGGAGCGAGGATGGCGGGCCGGAAAACGGGAGACGGGGTGGCACCGGTCATGGGGTGGGGGGTGGCGGGGTTGTAGGAGGAGAAATTATCCGGCGCGGGATTCCGATCCAGGATACTGGCGATTTCTTGGGAATGCGATCGGTAGATTGCAACCGCGGCGACAAGAATGCCAAAAAGGATCAAGAGACCCAGCAGAGTCGGCCAAATCGAATGGTGGGGCGGATAGCCATACCCGTACCCGGGCCCGTATCCATAATAATTATTGTGGCCGCTATTCATGAGGGCGCTCCACATCATCCACTGGCCCGCAGCGTTCCAAAAACCGTAGCCTTGATGGGCGGAATCGTAGTAAATCGGAGCATAGCTGCCGTTGGGGAGCGTCTGCCCCATGGGGATATCCGCCGGGCGGGTGGCGGGTTCGGTGGGGTAGGTGCGGGGCATGGACTGATCAATCGCCGCGCTGCGGGCGGTGGTGTTTCCCGCGCGATTGACCTTGGTGCTCATTGCGTTGTCCGCGGCGCTCGTCGGAGCGCTGGAACGGCTGGAAGTGGAGGTTCCCCAGGCACCGCCGCCGGAACTTCCCCAACTGCTCCCGGAGGTGCTGCGCGAGGAAGAACCGGAAAAAGAACTCCGCGCTGAAGAACTAAAGGAAGAGCGCCCACCGCCGCCGCTGGAGCCGCGAGCCAGGCTGTCTTGGGCGGGCAAAGCGAGCGCGAGGCAAAGGAGGAGCGCGAGCAGGACAGGGTGGTTGCGTGTCATAGAGGCGAAGAATTATAGCGGCTCAAAAGGGCGGCGGCCAAAAGGATGGCTGTGGCAAGGCTGGCGGTGGCGCAGAGGAGCCCGGCGGCGCTGTTTTTGTCGAGCGCGATTTCCTTGGGAAGATTGATGCGCGGCAGGATGAGCTTGCGGGTGACAATGGAAGCCAGGAGCAAGAACGGAATCCCCACCAGGGCGACAATCAGAATGCCTGCGAGTTCACCTGCGAGATGGGTTGAGGCGTTTTGAAGCAGCGCCCAAAGAAGAATGCCGAGGCTGGCCAGGAACCCGCCCAAACTGATGCCAGCCGCCGTATTGTTATCGTGTTCCATGGTTTCCTGAACGTCGTACCCGGTGCTATGGTAATATGCCCAGGCCCCTCCGATGAAAAACGCCTGACCGACAGCCCAATACACCAGAATGTCTCGCACGGAGTGGAGCCACGTGGGACTGCTCCCCGTAAGCGCCCCGGCCAAAACGAGTCCCGTGCCGATGCAACTCCCGGCGACCGCAGCCCCGGCCCCGATATTGCGGTCCCGGAGCATTTCGACATCGATGCTAAAGTGATCCAGGATCAGCTTGTCGTTGATCCAGATGCTCGCACGCATGAGCAGGATGGCAAGCACGCCGCCGGTGGTCATGTCGCGCACAGCGACCCAATGGGTCACCGGGCTCAGGGGGAATGCCCCCGTGAGGGCGAGAGCAATGCCGAGCAGATATCCAGCCAGGCACGCGCCGAAAGCCGGGTTGTCGCGTTCGGTCAATTCCTTATGAAAGGGAATCCGGCTGGTTCGCTCGTAAAAGAGTTTGCCCGCAAACAAAATCAGGAGGGCATAGGCGTAGAAGGGAAGGGCCTCCAGAATATGAAGGAAAGGTTGAAGTGCGGGGGTGTCGTCCAAGGCGAGGGTGGCGAGGAGTTGAGTCATACCTTTGAAGGGTTCAGAGGCCAAAATACCCGTTTTTTGCCGAAATCCCACTCCAAAATGGACTGTTTTCAGGGAGGGAACCCCTGTTTTGGGTAAAAAAGCCAAAACCTGAGATTGACGCGGGGGAAAGTCCTTCCTATGATTTGCCCTCGCCTCGGGTCAGAACGACCCGTTCGGCGTGACAATTTACACAGAAATCCGACCGTAGATAGGAGTTGAATACCATGCCAGAAGTAGTCGTCCGCAAAGGGGAACCCATTGACCGCGCGCTCAAGCGTCTCAAAAACAAACTCGATTCCGAGGGAGTGATGGACGAAGTGCGCCGCCTCCGGGCCTTTGAGACCCCGACCCAGAAGACCAAACGCAAAGCGCGCGCGAATGCAAAACGCGCGAAGATGAAGTCTTTCCGCTTCAACTCCTAGGGTTTACAAGTCCACTTTAACAGCCATCGTTCGCACAAGCTGCGGGCGATGGCTGTTTTATTTGGTGGGGGCGCATTTTCGGGATGAGCCCAATTGAGAGCCCAAGCATTTTGTTTTGATGTTTACCTTTCTTGTGCGCTGAAAGCGCAGGGGAAATCAGCCCAGGGTAAGCGAAGCGCCACCCTGGGTTAGCGTGCGCAAGAGGATGCGCCCTGCAAGGGCGCTGGTAAGGAGAGGTGAAGCGGCGGATAGAATCTGAACGTTTTTCCAGTGCCCTTACAGGGCACGATGCTCTCTCACTTCAAACCCAGGGCGGCGCTACGCTTGCCCTGGGCTGGTATCCTGTGCCCCTTCGGGGCGAACCCCCTCTACGCCGTTCGGCGAGTCCCCGCCTACGCCGTTCGTCCGCAGCAGCTCTTGTATTTGCGTCCGCTGCCGCAGGGGCACGGGTCGTTGCGGTTCACCTTGATGTCGCGCCGCACAGGCAGGACCGGTCGGGGTTGCGCCGGTTGTTCCGCGCCGCCGCTGAGGATGTTGCTCTCGCCGCCGCCCTCCTGGTGGAGCAGATGCTGCGGCAGGCTGGCCATGAACTGCTCGAAGGCCTGCAAATTGGAGGTGCTGCGGAACAGGTTGTGGAGGACTTCGTTTTTGATGTTCCCCATCAATTCCACGAACATGTCGTAGGCCTCGTTCTTGTACTCAATGAGCGGGTCTTTCTGACCGTAGGCGCGCAGGTGCACGCCTTCGCGCAGGGAATCCATCGCGTAAAGGTGCTCCTGCCAGAGGCGGTCGATGGCGTTGAGAATGATGTAGCGCTCCAGGCTTCGGACGGCTTCGTGTTCCTCGTGCTTGGTCTTGAGTTCGTAGGAACTCTTCACCTTCTCGATAATCCACGCGGCGATCTCTTCGGCATTTTTGCCCTCAAAACCGGCCTTTTCGGCGGTCAATCCCAACGGGAAGGTGCTGTTGACCCAATTGAGCAGTCCGGACGTGTTGGGCGCGCTTTCTCCCGGTTCCATGAAGCTCTCGACTTTGAGAGGGATGGTTTCCTCGACAATTTCATACACGATCTTGCGCGGATCTTCGCTTTCGATCGAGTCGTTGCGCAGCCCATAAACGACTTCGCGCTGCTTGTTCATCACGTCGTCGAATTCCAGCGTGCGGCGGCGGATCATGTAGTTGCGCTGTTCCACACGGCGCTGGGCGGTTTCGACCGATTTGTTGAGCCACGGATGTTCGAGTTCCTCGCCCTCTTTCATCCCGAAGCGCTCCATGATCTTGGTCATGCGATCGGCCGCGCCGAAGTTGCGCATGAGGTCGTCCTCGAAGGAGACGTAGAACCGGGAAAGACCGGGGTCGCCCTGGCGCGAGCAGCGTCCGCGCAACTGGCGGTCGATGCGACGCGATTCGTGGCGTTCGGTGCCGATGACGTAAAGGCCGCCGTTTTCCACAACGCCGGGGCCGAGTTTGATGTCCGTGCCGCGGCCCGCCATGTTCGTTGAGATCGTGACCGAGCCGGGTTGACCCGCGCGCGCGACAATCTCGGCCTCCTGGGCGTGGAACTTGGCGTTGAGGACGGTGTGCGGGATTTTCTCGCGCTTGAGCATGCGACTCAACAACTCGGAAGTCTCGACGCTCACGGTGCCGACGAGCACCGGTTGCTGCCGTCCATGGGCGATCTTCAATTCGTTGATCACCGCGTTGAATTTCTCGCGGCGGGTCTTGAAGATCAGGTCATTGAGATCCTTGCGGATGCACGGCTGGTTGGTGGGGATGACCACCACGTCGAGCTTGTAAATATCGTGGAACTCGTTGGCCTCGGTCTCGGCCGTGCCGGTCATGCCCGCGAGTTTGAAGTAGAGCCGGAAATAGTTCTGGATGGTGATGGTGGCCAGGGTCTGCGTCTCGCGGTCCACCTGCACGCCTTCCTTTGCTTCCACAGCCTGGTGCAAACCGTCGCTCCAGCGGCGGCCCGGCATCTTGCGTCCGGTGTATTCATCCACGATTACCACCTTGTTCTCCTCGATGACGTATTGCACGTCCTTCTCAAACAAACAGTAGGCGCGCAGAAGCTGGGTGATGTTATGAATCCGCTCGGCTTGCGTGTCGCAGAACGCCTGGCGCTTGGCTTTTTCCTCGATCTTCTGCGCATCCGAGAGATCGGTATTCAGATCGATCTCGGCGAATTCGCTGATCAAGTCCGGCAGCACGAAAGCATCGGGATCGCCGGGGTTCAGGAACTCGCGGCCCATCTCGCTCAAGTCGGCTTCGTGGGCACGTTCATCAATGGTGAAGTAAAGCGCCTCTTTCACCTTGAAGAGTTCTTCCTTCAGGGTGTCCGAGTAATAGGAAAGCTCCACTTTTTCAATGGCCTTGCGCAGCTCAGGGTCTTCCATGGTGCGCAGCAAGCTCTTGTGGCGGGGTTGGCCGAGTTTCAGTTTGAAGAAAACCTGCGCGCCTTCCTCTTTTTTGCCCGACTCGAAAAGCGCTTCCGCTTCGCTGGCGAGCCGGTTGCAGAGCAGCGCCTGCTTTTTCACCAACTGCTCCACCACGGGCTTATATTTATCGTAATTTTGCGTGGTGACGGTGGACGGGCCCGAGATGATGAGCGGGGTGCGGGCTTCGTCGATCAGGATCGAGTCCACTTCGTCCACGATGGCATACGCGTAGCCGCGCTGCACCTGCGTCTCGCGGGTGGTGGCCATGCCGTTGTCGCGGAGGTAGTCGAAGCCGAACTCGGAGTTCGTCCCGTAAGTGATGTCGCAATAGTATTGTTCGCGGCGGTATTCCGGCGGCTGATCGTTTTGAATGCAGCCCACGGTGAGTCCGAGGAATGTGAAAAGGGAGCCCATCCATTCGGAGTCGCGGCGGGCGAGGTAGTCGTTAACGGTGACCAGGTGCGCACCGCGTCCAGTCAAGGCGTTCAAATAAAGGGGTAATGTGGCGACAAGCGTTTTGCCCTCGCCCGTGGCCATTTCGGTGATCTTGCCCTGGTGCAGCACCATGCCGCCGATGAGCTGCACGTCGAAGTGGACCATGTTCCAGACGATCGGCTGGTCGCACACGAGCACTTCCTGGCCGCAAAGCCGCCGGGCGCCATTTTTGACGACCGCGAACGCCTCGGGAAGAATCCGGTCGAGATAGGCCTGCTGCTCGTTGAGATCGGGGATCTGGGCAAGTTCTTGTTTCCAGCAAGCCGTCTTGGCGCGCAACTCGTCATCGGAGAGCGACTGCAATTGCGCTTCGATGTCATTGATCTGGGCAACAATTTTGCGCAGGCGCTTGACCTCGCGCTGGTTTTTCGATCCGACAATTTTCTTTAAAATCCAGTTTACCATAAAAATCTATTTGCTTCCCGGCTTGATGGCCGGGGTTCCGGCAAGGTCCGGAGGCAGTTTGTCCGCCTCGAAAGTTTCCGTATTCAGTTTTACCAGGCTCACAAAAGGGCAGCCGAAATCCGGCACATGGCCTCCACTGCGGTCCACCAACGTCCCCACGGCGGCCACCACGCCGCCATGCGCCCGGACGATTGCAATCGTCTCAGCCACCCTGCCTCCGCGTGTCACCACGTCTTCGAGCACGAGAAACCGTTCGCCGGGTGCGATGGTGAAACCGCGCCGGAGCACCAGCGCGCCTTCTTCCTTTTCGGCGAAAATATGGCGCTTGCCGAGGCTTCGCGCAACCTCATGTCCCACAATTAATCCGCCCAGAGCCGGGGAAATGACGCTATCGGCCTCCACCGCCCGCAATTTTTCCGCCAAAGCCGCGCACACGCGGGCCGCAATGGTCGTGTGCTGCAACAGGATGGCGCACTGGAAAAACTGGCGGCTATGCAATCCCGAGCGGAGCAGAAAATGGCCGTCGAGCAGCGCATGGGTTTCCTTAAACAGGCCGATGATCTCTTCTTGGGTCATAACAGGTGCGGGAAAAGGGTTCGCGCAAAGAACGCAAAG
>CAIYQA010000172.1 GCA_903928175.1 uncultured Spartobacteria bacterium
CCATCCCAACGCGGTGCGCTCGCAAATATGGATCGCGATCTGCGTTTACCTGATGGTGGCGATTGTCAAAAAACAACATGGGATCAAGGAAAGTCTCTCACGAATCCTGCAAGTTCTGAGCGTGAACGTATTTTCAAAAGAGCCTCTCGATCAGCTACTTGTAACTACTCATACAAGGAATGAAACTATCACAATATGCAACCAACTGAGTTTCAACGACTTTTAACTGGACGGTAGTGGCTGGAACATAAAGATAAATCAGGCCGATTCGGTGAAGAACGAAATAATCCGCGTGCATCAGCTTCTCTGCTTCAAGCAACTCCTGGAGTGCATCTTGATACAGGTCTTCGTCCCTGAGAGCATTCTTGAGAAATTTCAATCCCAACTCAATATGGTGTTGCCGCTGCCGTTGACTGTCTGGGATGCGCAGCAACTCTGCAATATTTTGCTGCAAAATATTGCTGGTCTTGGCTTCGTCCAGCAACAAACTGAGCCGCTGATTGACCCCTTGGAGTTCTCCTTGAACTTGACATAACTGTCCCTCCACTTGATGCAGTTGGCTTTGCAATTCGGACATGCCTTCGTAAATTGCTCCACATATTTTACGTCCGGTTGCGTGAATCGCATTGATCTGCTCACCTGAAACCTGACCCATGTAGCGCCCCACGGAGTCAGCGGTGTACGTTGCAAGCGAAACATTTTTGACATAGGAGAACCAGTTCTCCACCAAGTTGGAGTCCTTGGAAAATGGGTTCCAATACGTAAAGAGAAATGGGGGGCTTTGTACAAGATCAGACATAAGTGAAGCAGTTAATTTGGCCCCTCGTCTCCGTCTTCGATGCTGATAGCCTTCTGGATCATCTCTGCGAGCGTCATCCGTATTCCAGACTCTGGCCACTCAAACCCGGAGCGGTCTGGCAAAAAGCAGAATGCGGTTCTTTGCTCCTCGCTTAGAGCCCGTACAGCAGGGAATGAATCCAGAGGCACCCTAAGAAAGTTGAGGTTGCTTAGTCCGAGCAAGAAATCGGACTTGCCGAAAAGCAGAATCCCCGACACTGAACACCCTACTACTTGCATTTCTATGGCTTGAGTGATCCCATTGCAGAGGCTCCGCGCAAATTCATGTGCTTGCTTTGTTGACAACTGAATGGCGCTTTCGCGAAGGGTGGCCGTTTCCAAACTGCCGGATTCTGGAAAAACTCCCACCCGGAGTTGTATGGTGGCTTCCTCCATTTCGGTCACGTGAGGATTTGACTCCAAAAACATCGTGGAATGATCGACCCTGCGTCCTGAATTTTGAAAATGCCCCCAAGCGAGTATTCTATTGTTTTCGTTCATGATTTTAAGTTGCGTTGAAAGGGTGGCAACACCCTTGGGTTGTCCATTCAAAATCCTTCGAGACGTTTCCCATCCACGGAATAAAGATACCACCTCTTCCCACGCTTGACGAAGGAACATGAAATTGCTTTACGCACGGGGCCATAGGCGTTTGTGACTTCGACTTGGAAATCGTAGAAGAAGACAACCTCGCCATCGACTTTTCGGGTGTATTCATTGTTTATTTGTATGTCCTTCATGGTGTTTCCGATAACTCCCATCTCATACATGTCGTCCATGTCTTGACTCGGATAGCGATTGAACGATGTATCGCCTTTCAGCCATTTGCTAAGGATAGTAGCCATCATTGCTGGTTCTGGACCGCCCCGCAGCGATGTTTGCAGGTTTTCTAAACAATGTTCTGCTTGTTCGACCTCAGTTGGTCGCCTGACAAGAACCGCTTTTCCTTCAGGTTGACCATCAGAGGAAGCTTCATCCCGCTCTATATGGTAACCAGCCGGAATCGTAGCCGTTCCAGCCCTGATGTCCTGAATGAGTTGATCGCTTTGAGGATGGATGAGTCGAGGATCAATTCTGTAGGATTTATGCGCACTAGGGTGAGGCTCCGTGCGAGAACTCGAAAGAAATTTTCCAGAGATGGCAACTATCACAAAGACGGCAATGACTGCCATGGCCGCCTTCGAAAAGTCGCCTGGCGGACGACAAATTGCAGTTCCTGCAAAACATGGATCGCCCAGCCCCTCGCTGGTCGGGACGGGGGTGTTTATGCCCTGAATGTTCCACCGTCGCATGGCTTCGACTGTCTCCATGCTGTTGGGCATCGCAAAAACCCAGCCGCATTCGAGATAGTTCTTGGCTGTTAGCTCGTTGCCCTTCGCTGCGATAAAGATGTTTAGCCCCACATAGGCCAGAGAGAATCCCAGGGTGCCGATGCCCATGACTGCGGTCGTCGCTTCATCTTCAGCGACGAGATATGCAATCCACGACTGGCACATGCCAACTATCCCCAAGAACAGGAATATGCCGCCCCAAACATAAAGCCTCCGAAGGAAGAGGGGAATGCCCCAGAGTCCCGCAAAAAAGAACAGAACCCAACTCCATCCGATTTTGATCTGTTTGATCTCGCTGGTTCGTGGATTTTTAAGTGTGACGTTCATTGGATTATGAATGGTTGAGGTGGCTGAGTGTTAGCGCAGAAACACCGCCAGAAGATTGCCGTCTCCCACACGCCTGCCGTTTGCATCGCGGGTGACATTGTTCCTCGGGTCGTATTCGCCAAGACGACGACCGTTTGCATCTCGAATGATTTGGATTCGATCCGCACGAGTTTCAATCGTTCCGATGCGCCGCCCGTCTCTGTCTCTGAGGATTTCTTCTGACATAATTCTGGTTTTTGGGTGTTTTTCGGCAAAGGCCGTTCTTGAGAAGAATTTGGTTTTAGAGTGGGTTGGCTATGGCTTGAGGTTTCGAGGCTTTTTGTTGGATAGGGTCTGTCTATCCTAGCCGTCGTAGGCCTCTGTATTCTCGGCATCGGTCCGAGTTGAGCGCAGCCTACAGATGCGGACCGCATTGTAGATTTTGGGATTCTGCGAGGGTGCGAGATTGTCGCAGAAGACAATATCTGGACCGTTTTCTCGCCATTCGGATGCCATACAAGTCCGAAGGAATTCCGCTCCAAGCAATGGCACCGCGTTCTTTGCTCCATGAAGGACCAGCCCGTATAGTTCCTTTTCTAACCTTCGGCATATTGCCTCGATGTGGGCAAATGGATCGCGAAAGCCGTGGCAGTGTATCAGCAGCATCTCTTCGATAGAATTGAAGCCATAGTCGCTCCAAGATTCTTGGGTGATCCAAGGGAAGAAATTCGTTGCGACCAAATGGTATCTGCCGGGTTTTGGAAAAGGCGGGTGAGCACAGTTCTTCTCCGTCGTGCTCTCTGCCAGTGCGACTGCTTGATCCAGTCTCGCTCTCATCCTGGTTGAATTCCACACAAGCGACGGATTTGCTAAATAATTGGCTCCTTGCCCATAGTTGATCCCTACAGCCAAAACGACAGGCAAATCCTTGTCCTCCCCACTCGGTTTAGTGGCATCGTCGATAGTGGCTACAACGGCGACCTTGCCTTCAGGCGGATTCGAATTGGGGTCTCGCAGAATAATGACCTCTTCCAACTCCGAGCCATTGTGATACCCCCCATTGGTTATCCCGCAGAAACAGGGAGAGGAAGCGACGCCCCCAAAACAGCCTGCATCCCCGCATATTGGCTTTCCGCTGGGTGGAACCTGCCTTGAAGCAACTTTTTCTGCGCCTTCGTTCCCGCCTGGGAGGGGACCGCAAAGTTCGTCGAGATACTTCCTGTTGATACCGTTGATAATCCGTTCCAAATCGGTTGCTTTCATAGGGAGAGGGTGAGTCCAACCCTATCCCGCCACTATAGTGGCCTTCAATGAAAATCTTCTTGTCGAGTAGTACTCGTAAGTGCCCAAGCCCCCTCCACCCAGAGAGATTTGCGACCGTGTTGCCAAAATGCTTCGCCAACAACGACTTGAGCGCAATTTATCCCTGACCAGAACAGCGGAAGGAGCGGGCCTGTCCCGGCAAATGGTGAGCTACGTGGAGCGCGGGGAACGTATCCCGACCTTGGAGACCCTCCTGCGGCTCTGCCGTGCGCTGGATATTGACCTGAGCGAGCTCATCTCCAAGGCTACCAAGGAGGGCTAAGCGCCTATAATCCAGCCCGTCGATTTTGAGCTTAGGAAAAATTTCCTAAGCTCGGGAACAGGATTTTCCGTCAGAAAAACCCGATATCGATGTAGTGGCGTTCGTCCCTTGGGAACGGATCGGATGGCGTCCAACCTTCTTCCCTGAGATCCATCTCGATATGGATTCTGGCAGCATTGGCAGCAGCATCGCCAAACATTTGCCGCACCTCCTCGATTCCAGCCGCATGATGGCGCTTGCGCCGGTGCCGCATTCCGTAGGGCTCCTTTCCCGCAAACTCGTCCAGCCAAAGGTGAACCTGCTCGAAGCGGTCGCCCAGCAAATGGCTGGTCTGTTCGCAATGTTTCTCGAACGTTGGCATTGTGATTAAACCCTTCCCCAGGAACGCTCGGATGCCAAGACCCATGCGGCGCTTTGGGGCTGCCTGTCCAGAGGCCGGAGAACCCTGTCTAGGCAACGGCAAGGCCGGTTTAGAACCATTTGCGCTTCGACCGCTTCTTGCCTTTGCTCTTGGCGCGCTTCAGCTCTTCCGCTTCCTCCTGCCCGCAGGTGGCAATCACCGCCTCTTCGACAACGGGAGGTGTAACAATGGGCGATTCCTCTTTAGGATACTCGGCGGACAAAGGCTCCCCGTTGTGTGGACTTGCGGGGAGTGCAGCCTCGGTGACAGGCCCAATCGACTCGCAAGCAGGTGTAGGACTTGGGTCCACCGGTTCGGAGACTGGGGCAGATTGAGGATCAGGGGCTAGTTCCACCCGCACAGGCCTCGGAATGTTTGGCGCATCGGGGTAGCGCACCGTATGCATGGTTCGCCAGAGAAGTTTTCCGTCATCGGTCTTTACCTGCACTTCGCGGTTCCAGACCTGCTTCACCATCGCTTTCACTTCGGATTTTTTAACGACTGTGAGCACAGCGTCGCCGACTTTGAATGGATTTTCCATAAAAGAGAATTTGAGCGACGGACACTCCGGTTTGATGTTTGGGCGCTCAGATTCTGCGGGACTGCTCACGGTCTGGACTTTGGCATTATCCAAGGAGGCTGCTCCGCATGGCGGCACCCCGGGCATTGCACCAAGTTTTGCAAGCTGCTGGCGTTCGTATTCTTGGTCATCGGAACCGAATACCTCAGTGTAAGTTGAGAGGATCAATTCGCCTCCGTCTTGATGTCCCTGCCACTTTGCGATCAATTTCTTGTCGATGGATGCTTTCCAGAGCAGCCCAATCCCGAACTGCCGCAAATTGCGCTGCGAGAAATGAGGAAAGCGCAGCCTGATGCAGGCCGCATTGAGAGCCTTTTTAGCATCTCGGATACGAAAAACACGGCTTCCCGGCGAGAAGCCCTTACGCGCCTTTGCCCACAAACGTTCCAGGAGAGGCCTGAGATGAGGGTAGATGGGAACAGAGAAAGGGATGCCCGTTTTTTGGCGACGAACACGCAGTATATTTTGCACCCAGTCCACGTCTCTCCAAGTTAAAGCATACGCTTCAGCCTGACCGAGTGCAGCCAATCCCAGGAATTCCACAAAATCCGCGCTATCCTCGGCGTGGTCGGTGTAGGGTTGGGAGCGAATCGAATCCACGACTGCTCGAAATTGTTGCGGTGTGGGAATCACCGGGATAACCCGTTGCGGTTTTTTCCATGGCGTCGTGACTTTTTGGAAGGGCGACTCGACGATAATGCGATCCTTTACCGCAATTGCGAAAAGCTGTTTGAGAAACCCGGCATATCTGTTGTAACTCGTGTTTTTCAGCCTTCCTTCGTGCATTGCGAGCCACTCATCCAAGTGTGACGGCCTAACTTCACGCACCTCCATGTTGAGGCCGTAACGCCACGTTTTTTCGAAGCATCTGATAAGACACCCATTTACAATTTGTGTGCTCTTAGACTTTCCTTGATGGACCGAAAGAAATTTACCCAAGAGTTGCCGGAGGCTCATGCGTTCAACCTCGGCGCAAACTTTGTCCAGATTCGCAATCCACTCTTTAAGCCTCCGCTCCGCGATTTTCCGGTCTGTTGTCTTGAGGGAAACATCCCGCCTCTTGCCGTGAAGTTTCTTGGCCCCGTAATAGCGCCCATTTGCGGTGTTCCGGTAGAGGCCAATAACATTGGGAACCTTAACGAAGACCTTCTGCGCTACGCTGCTGGATGAATCGTCGAACATGCGGATCAACCTCTCTGGAGGTAAAGAAGAATTTTACTGCCTGCGTTGGCGTTGATATGAAGCAAGAATATCTGCCCCACCTCTCCACCCCGGCGCTCCAATAAGGTTCGGAGCACCGAGATGAGGGGTGCACTGACGCTTGTTAGGCTGCTGCTGCCGTAGGGTCAGTGACGGGTTTCCTGCTCTTGAGTTCGCCCTCCAACAGCATCTGCATCATAGCGGGTGAGACAGTCGGTTGCTTTTTTCCCAAGGAACCACCACTAGGTTTAGCAATGGTCCAAATAGTCCGCCCATTCACGATGCGAGAGCTAACCCGATCCGGCATCTTCTTGTGCAAGCGACCAAGATAAACCCCGCATCTCCCGGGGTTCTCCAGCAACTTCCGAGCTTCATACGCGCACGGGCTATCTTTGCCCTTCAAATGGCGACCGAGTTCCTCCGATTTGCCATCCCAGTCCTTGCAAAAAGGGGAAAGATCAAAGATCACCTCATCGATCATCTCGAGCAGCTTGATCTCAGGAGTAGTTTGGTCCAACGCCTTAACCAGCTCAGGGTGATGGTAGTGCTTCACCCCAAAACGGGGGGAGCGGTGCGTATCTGAAATTGCCCATTTGTCTAAGAAATCCACAAACGCAGGCAATTCGGCCACCAGAGCGGATTTGAATGCAGCTTTTTGTTCCGCCGTATCCGTGGGCATCGGCATATCGTGCTTCTCCACCTTGAAGAGCATGATCTTGTCAGCAATGTCATCAGCCAACGGCGGCAGGACCAGCAGCCGTTCTGGATCATCGTTGAGGCTGATGATGAGCCGCCAGAGAGGACGCAAGGTAACGGGGTTGCCGTATTTCCGGTGATAACGTTGATCCTGATTGGCCACGATCATCTTAATACTCGCGCCAAACTGCCTCCTTGCATCGATCCTCTTGGATTCGGATTCGTCTTCGATCGCCAGAGTCTCCCCTCCGAACATATCGGCGTTAAACGTCGTGTCTCCCGTCATAAACTGGTAAGGGTGCCTCACCCGGTCTTCTCCCCCAAGCAAGGTGCTGATCAGAAGGCGAAACAGGTTCTTTCCAGACCCCGCCGCACCGCACATTACAAATGCCTGACCTGGAAGTGGCATCTGGAGCCGGTATTGTTGCAGGGCAACCTTCAGCCACCCATAAACATACGGGAGCTGCTCGTCGCCAAATAAATTCTGCATGAGTTTCTTGAGCACCGGCCACACGCCGGGGTGAGGGTTGATAAAAGTGGGCGAACTCGTTATGAGACTGCGGATTTCGGGATAATAACCCGCTTTGTATCCAGCCAATGACCCAACGAAATCGACGTTGTGCTCGGTTTGAATCGCAATAATTTTTTCGTCCACCTCCGAAAGAATCTGCCCCTTCTCCGGCTTGAGCATATATCCAAGGTAGGCAAGCAAAGACCGCACCGTAGACTGGCGAACCCGGACATAGCCATCACGTGTATCTGGAATAAAATAATCCTTGTTCGAATCCTGGTCATAGTAAAACGGCGGAAGTTTACGCTGAGGAGGCGCGCTGTCCGGCGGGACAATGGCACTTTCTTCGGGCTTTGGATCGGATTGGGTGGCGGTGTTTTCGTTGTTCATAATAGGGTCAGTTTTAGGTTCAATGGTTGTGTTCATATTATTTTGGTTGGTTTGGTTGGTTTGGTTGGTTTGGTTGGTTTGGTTGGTTTGGTTGGTTGGTTGGTTGGTTGGTTGGTTGGTTGGTTGGTTGGTTGGTTGGTTGGTTGGTTGGTTTGGTTGGTTGGTTTGGTTGGTTTGGTTGGTTGGTTTGGTTCTGGGAG
>CAIYQA010000173.1 GCA_903928175.1 uncultured Spartobacteria bacterium
CGGCCTCCACTCCACCGGCGGCGGCGTCCGTGGGAACCATTGACAGGGAACAATCAGTCCATTAAACCATCAACAACCATCCGCCACTTTTAACGCTCCAGGAAACATCCCCGGCAGAGGTGCAACTGACCGTTTGCCGTGCTCATGATCACTGGTTAATGAGTTAGAGCGGCTACGCGCCGCTGCTCGTTTCCCTTTCGCTCCAGACTGAAATTTACATAACGGACGCCCCATACGGTCAAGCTCATCGGCATGTCGGCTGCCGTCTTCCGGCGGAAATGCTAACGTCTGAATTCAACCACCGGCGCGACATCAACCCTGTCAGGGTAGCCATTGCGGCCATCGTCGTAATGCCGGTAGTCATGACGACGCTCGACAGCGACTGGTACGATACAGCCCGACAGAAAAAACCCAACGCCGATAATAGAAATAATCAATAATGTTCTCATGGAGGTGAGAATAAATGGGAATAGCTTCCGTGTGATATGGGGTGTAACCCTACCTGAAAACTTACAAATCTCCCGGTAGGGTTACACCCCATAGAAGAAAAACATTTTTATGATAATTTTAGCCAACTCAGAAAAACACAGAAAGGCTAACTAACATGGAATTACACTACAAATTAACACTTGCCCTTATCGCAAGTCTAGCGATCGTCCTGCCGATCTCGGCGTTTGCGGAGGATCAATCGCAAGATGAAAAGAAACAGGATGCAAAAAAAACGGGAGGCCAGCGACATGGAACCGAAGCGGCACCGCAAGGTGCAGTTCAGATTGCCCATCCCGCAAACGGAAAGTCACGCGGAGAGAATATTCACAACGAAAGCCGGGGAAAAACGGCACCTCAACCAAACGTCGCGCCAGCAGCTGCGCAAAGCGTGCAGCCCAGCAGTCGTCTCCAACGCAGTCAACGGAACCAAAGTCAACCCAACGTCGCGCCAGCAGCTGCGCAAAGCGTGCAGCCCAGCAGTCGTCTCCAACGCAGTCAAGGGGGCCAAACTCAACCCAACGTCGCGCCGATGACTTCACAGAGCGTGCAGCCCAACAGCCGCCTCGAACGCGCTCAACGGAGCCAAGCCAAAGTCTTGTCCAACCAACAATCATACAACAAGAGCAATAATTACGGCGGACTCTGGTTTGCCGAAAATACACACTCCGATTGGAATCGGGAGAGTCATTACTACTGGAACCATCATAATTATCGCTGGTACGAAGGTGGATGGCTGATTATTGACGGCGGCTACTCGCCGTACGGCTTCAACTCAGGCTCGACCGCAGGTAATGTTCAAATGAGTTTAGCCAATCAGGGGTATTATAACGGTGCCATCGACGGGGATATTGGGCCAGCCAGTCGCATCGCGATTGCTGACTACCAGAGCGACCATGATTTGAGAGTCACTGGGCGTATAAATGACTCCCTGCTCCACTCGCTTCAAATCGATTAAAGCATGTGGCCGCCCCGCTGCCGCTGCGAGGTTCGTGGCGGCAGTGATCGACAAGCGACTTCCTTACATTCGCCTGCGTGAGCAAACACTTTGGAAAGCAACTATCAACAAAATATATTATGCAGGATGACGTTCACACCCAAATTTCTGAGCTTGAAGCAAAACTCACGGAGCTCCGCTCGGGCCAGGTGATCGAGTTGCAGGAGCAACTAAAAGCTGCCCGTCAAACCATTGCCGATCTGCAATCAGAGATTGCGATGCTTGCGGATCATGAAGTCAAACCCTTCCTTTGCAGGCAGTTCCAGTCCCTTTCGGACGCAGTCTGCCGGTGTTACTTTATAACCATGGCGCTGAAGCAGTTTGCATAGGAATCGTAAATACATGCCAAATTTTGGAAGATTGTTTCCGATAAAAGAATACGTGCTTTGGGCTATCGCCCTTTCCGTGTGCTGCACAGGCGGTGCTCAAACAGCGTCACCGCTGGATTTTGCGCTGATCCCTTTGGGAAGTTTTCAAATGGGGGATGCGTTGGTGGGCGGTTTTCCTGATGAAAAGCCGCCGCATACCGTAAATGTTAAACCGTTTTACATGGAGAAGATGTTGGTGACAAACGGGGTTTGGGACGATGTGAAGGCCTGGGGATCGTTCCATAACTATACAGATTTGCCTGCGGGATCAGTAAGCGGGACGACCAATCACAGCAAGGGTGCAGCTCATCCCGTGGTGTATGTTACTTGGTATGATGCAGTGAAGTGGTGCAACGCGAGAAGCGAGAAGGATGGACTGACGCCGTGCTATACAACCGGAACGCCATCCACAGTATATCGGACGGGAAATAGTGACAGCGTTGTATGCGATTGGAGCGCAAGCGGCTATCGGTTGCCTACGGAGGCGGAGTGGGAGAAAGCAGCGCGGGGAGGATTGAGCGGGAAGCGCTTTCCATGGGGAGACACCATCACACACAGCCAGGCGAACTATGTCAGTTCCCCCGTCTATAGCTACGATGTGAGTCCCACGCGGGGATACCAGCCAACATGCACGACCACGGGCGCCCCACATACCAGCCCGGTTGGATCCTTCGCTCCGAATGGATATGGGTTGTATGACATGGCGGGCAACGTGTGGGAGCGGTGTTGGGATTGGTATGCTACTTACAGCGATTCTTCGGTGAGCAATCCGCAGGGCCCTGCGTCCGGATCCTGCCGCGTCTTTCGGGGTGGCAGTTGGTATAGCTTCGGGGCGCGCGGTTGCCGAACTTCACACCGAGGCTACTACTTCCCAGGCGATGCGAGCGACTATGTGGGCTTTCGCTCAGTCCGAAGCAGTCCCTGATAAGCTGTCTGACGGAGCACCTCTCCCCACATTATGGGGTGAACACCCCATAGACAGATTGAGGTAATGGAACGATTATCAGCATGGATAAGCAGATTACTATCGGGAGACAAAGTCATCCACAAAACCCTGGCGATCCGGTCGGTTGATATGAAAAAAAATACATCCACATCGGAAGACAGACTCCTGATCAAGCAGGCGCTGGTTGCCTCGGAACTCCGGTACCGTCGGCTTTTTGAGAGCGCGAAGGACGGCATTTTGATCCTTGATGCTGAAACGGGGATGGTCGTGGATGTAAACCCGTTCTTGATCGAGTTGTTGGGGCTCTCGCATGAGGCATTTCTCGGCAGAAAGATATGGGAACTTGGCATCTTTAAGGATATCGCGGCCAACGAGGCTAAATTCGCGGAATTGCAAACACAGGAATATGTCCGTTACGAAGACCTGCCTCTGGAAACCGCCGATGGGCGGCAGATCGCAGTGGAGTTTGTCAGCAATGTTTATTTGGCGGGCGGGCACAAGGTGATTCAGTGTAACATCCGCGATAACACCGAGCACAAGAAGGCGGCGGAGGCGCTTCGTGTTTCAGAGGAACTCACCAAAGGGATTCTCAACGCGATACCCGTGAGGGTATTCTGGAAGGACAGGAATCTCGCTTACCTGGGTTGCAATGCGGTATTCGCGCGCGATGCCGGGTTTGCCGAACCGAAAGACATCATCGGGAAGGACGATTACCAAATGGGGTGGCGTGATCAGGCGGAATTGTATCGCAGGGATGATCGCCAGGTTATAGAAAGCGGTTGCCCCAAGCTTCTCAGCGAGGAACCCCAGACGACCCCCGAAGGGAAGACCCTCACGCTTCTTACGACCAAGATGCCTTTGCGCAATTCCAATGGGGAGATTTGCGGCGTCCTCGGGACGTATTTTGACATCACCACGCGCAAGCAGATGGAAGAATCCCATGTTCGACTGGCGAAGGCCGTCGAGCAGGCCGCCGAAACCATCGTGATCACTGACACACAAGGCACAATTCTTTATACCAACCCGGCGTTTGAGAAAACTTCCGGCTACACCTGTGAGGAGACTCTCGGCCTGAATCCACGCGTCCTCAAAAGCGGCAGGCACGATGCCGAGTTTTACTGGCAGTTGTGGGACACCCTGCAACGGGGTGAAGTGTGGCACGGCAATTTCGTCAACAAGCGCAAGGATGGTTCGCTTTACGAGGAGGAAGCCACCATTTCGCCCGTGCGGGACGCAGCGGACACGATCATCAACTACGTAGCCGTCAAACGAGACGTGACGCATGAAGTGGAAATTGAGAATCAATTACGCCAGTCGCAAAAAATGGAGTGCATCGGGCAGCTTGCCGGGGGGGTAGCGCATGATTTCAACAACATCCTTGCTGTGATCTCCTTGCAGACCAGTTTACTGGGCGATGCCATGAATCATTCACGGGATCAAACCGAACTCCTTGCAGAAATCGCAAGAACCGTGCAGAGCGGTGCCGATCTCACCCGCCAGTTGCTCATATTCAGCCAGCGCCAGACGCTGCGACTGCGCAATCTCGACCTGAACGACAGTGTTATCAATCTCGGAAAGATGCTCCAGCGCATTCTCGGCGAGGACATCCGGATGGAATTCAAGTTTTCGCCTCACCCATTGTATGTTCACGCAGACGCCGGCATGATGGATCAGATACTGATGAACTTAACGGTGAACGCCCGCCACGCAATGCCCGAAGGTGGCCACCTCATCATTGAAACCTCTGACGCCGAGTTTGACGAACTCTCCGCTGCTCAAGCCACAGAGTCCCGTCCCGGTTTATTCGCATGCCTGAGCGTGAGCGACACCGGTTGCGGCATTGCCCCGGAAAATCTGGAACGCATTTTCGAGCCGTTCTTCACCACCAAGGGGGTAGGCAAGGGCACCGGGCTGGGATTGGCCACTGTGTTCGGCATCGTGAAGCAACACAAAGGCTGGATAAATGTTTACAGCGAGATCGGCCATGGAACGACTTTCCGCGTTTATCTCCCGCGCCTGATCGGGAGCAAAGAAAATGTGTCCGCCCGGCCAATGCAGACCACTGTGGTTGGAGGCAACGAAACGATTCTGGTGGTTGAGGACAATCTTGACCTGCTCGTCCTGATGGACAGCGTATTGTCACACCTCGGCTATCGTGTTCTCAAAGCACCCACAGGTGTTGCTGCCTTGGAATTGTGGAGACAAAACCGGAACGAAATCAAACTGCTTCTCACCGATCTGGTGATGCCAGGCGGAATGAACGGCAGGGAATTGGCAAAGCAGTTGTTGGAAGAGAGTCCCGGACTGAAAGTAATCTACGCGAGCGGTTACAGCGCCGAAATCGCCGACAATGACCTGTATCTCGAAGAAGGCGTGAACTTCCTCTCCAAGCCGTTCAGGGCCGACAAGCTCGCGCATGCAGTTCGTGCAAGGCTGGATTACGGGACGCTCGGTTGCTGAACTTCACACCTCAGCTACTCTTTTCCAGGTGACGCGAGCGGAGCGGCTGCATAGATTTTCGCTCAGTCCAAAGCAGTTACTGAAGGTAAATTATAAACGAACGGAGCGAGGGACCTTGGTGATCCACACCCTGCGCGTTTCGGTGTGGAGCCCAAATCGGGCTTCGTCCATCACCCAGACCCTCACACGGGAGCCTTGTGGCAATCCCAACCCTTCGAGTCGCTCTCCCAATTCTGTTTTGAACAACTGCGCCGCTTGCTCATCAACTCCGGGGTGACTGGGCCGCGGCACCCGCAGCACCCCTCCCAATTTTTTTTAGCCACTGCCAAACCGTGATGTAGGGCCGGTGGATGCGATGGTGGGTTTGCAGCCACTGACGAACCGCTTGCGCCGTGGCCCAACGCCCCGTTTGCACTCCACGCTGCAATTCTTCGGCCACGTTCGCTGGCAAACCCCGAAGCTCGCCCTCTTGGGGACCGGGCTTTTGTTTGGCCAGGAGCCTATCGAAGCCGCCGTCACGAAATGCTTTGATCCATGCAAACACGCTGGCACGCGAGCACCCGCAAATTTCCGCGATCTCTTCCCCGCTCTTTTCGCCCATCGCCGCCAATTTTACGCACAGCAATCGTGTTTTGAGCCGTGCGTTCTTCTGCCGCCGGTATTCCCCCTCTATCTGAACACTCAGCTCCGGCTTGCCAAGTTGCAGTTGTCTGGTCCGCATTCCTCTCTATATCTCCCCATCACTCTATAGTCCAGGTATTTCCAAGAGATGGTATGAGTCAACGGATAACGGGGGCAGGTGACAGTAAAAAAGACCCTCTATTACTTCCGATTGATTGTTTACAGCGCAGATCTAAAGGCGCCCTCTCCCGAGCCAAAAACGCCAATCGAGGGATGAAATTGCGAGGTGGAATGGAGAGATAAATGCGATTTCAAAAACCCAATTCGCTCCGGAACCCCAAATCTAGTAAAGTCTAGATTTTTGTTGCGTTTACACTCTATCTTCAGTAGATCGTGTGCAGATGGCGAAATTAAAACAGAGGCGGGTCACAGTTTTAGACGTGGCGAATGCGGCGGGCGTGGCTCGAGCCACCGCAGCGTTCGCCCTCAGCGGCACCGCAAGCCGCGTCGGACTTTCAAAGGCAACAGTGGCGAAAATCGAAACTATTGCTGCGGCGATGAATTATGTGCCCAACAAAGTGGCCCGCAGCCTGATTGCTTCGCGCTCGGAAATCATAGGGGTGCTTCTGGCTGGTCTTTGGGGCAAGTATGCTCAAAAGGTGGTGGAAGGGATTAGCGATGTTTTTGACAGCAAGGGGTATACCCCGATGGTAACCATCCATTCCTGGGATGAAGCCAGAGAAAAGCGCGAATTGGATCTGCTCATGCAGATGCGCGCGGATGCCATCATCTTACAACCGCAACCCAGCAGCCGCGCAGAGCTTTACAAAACCGTTCTGGCTAATAATGTCCCGCTGGTTTTTATCGGAGACGCCCCGGAAGATATGCCGCGCGCCCATGCCGTGGTATGGGACGGGCGTGCTGCAGCCCGTCGTGCCTTGGAGTATCTGGTTTCCAAGGGGCGACGGCACATCGGCTTTATCGGCCAGCAATATCCTTTCCACTATAATCAGGCCAGATTCCGCGGCTACCGGGAATTCCTGCATGCACAGAAGCTGCCAAAAAATGAGAATTGGGAAATATGGGAGGGGATGGCTGGCGGTTTACCAGAAGCAATGGCGGATTTGTTTGTCTCCCAAAAAAACCGTCCTGATGCCTTTCTGGCAATGAACGACACCTGCGCCCTTGATGCGGCAGCATGGCTGATAGAACATGGGATTAGCATACCCGGGGAGGTGGCGATAGTCGGTTTGGGTGATTGCACCGAAACTGTGGATTTCAACGCGTTCGTTACATCAGTCCGTGAGCCTTTATACGAAATGGGGAGGGAGGCGGCAAAACTAGCTTTGGATCTTCTTGAGCACTCGCCTAAAAAAGCGGTGCGACGGATTTTGCCCGGAGTCGAACTGGTCGAGCGGCGATCAAGCTAGAGCATTTTCGTTTGACGTTGTCGCATTGATTGTGCGCTGAAAGCGCAAGGGAAACCAGCCCAGGGCAGAG
>CAIYQA010000174.1 GCA_903928175.1 uncultured Spartobacteria bacterium
AATTATGAAATCGTCATGGAGCAATTGAAGATTGCCATGCAGAGCGATTTCACGGATTGGGCACCGGAAATCCAGCAGCAATTTCAAGGGGCTTTCTTGGATGTGATGCAAAAGATGCAGCCGCCTGTGCCGCCTCCGATGCCTGGGATGCCCCCTCTTGGAACTCCAGGAAAGCCCGGACTTCAACCCCCCGGCAAGCCTCCCATCGCCCCTCCGGGCATGGCCGGCGCCCAAGGACAAGGTCCAGGTCAACAGCCCGGATCGGGACTTTACGACATACCAGGGATGGCCGATGAACCCATGACGGCCCCGCCCGCTTTAGCAGGAGCCAAGTGATGCCTTTACCTCCGATGATGGGCGCCCCCGGTCCCGGCCCGCAAGGCCCCCCTCTTGGTGCTGGGATGCCCCCGATGCATCCGGCTCTTGCGGCCCTTCAAGGGGCTCGGCAGAGTGGCGCCCCGGATGATGGCGCCCAGGACAATCCCTTGGGCACCGAGAAACGCACCAAGGAAGTCTTTCTCGACAAGGATATGTTTGGGGACTTCAAGCCCAAGAAGGGCGATAAGGTGACGATTCAGGGCACCGTTACCACGACTGGCGTTTCCGTGGGCGTCACCCCTGATTCCGTTTCCCCTGAAAAGGGCGACAAGGACGAGGAAAAGGAATTTGATCCTGACCTTGACGATGATCTTTCGGATGAGATGCAGACCAATTCTCACCCGGAGCCGCAGCAGTAAAGAAACCACATCGGACCTGGGGCCGTTTCCCCATGTAGTGGAGGAAGGCAATGCCAGAAATCAAAGAAAAATCAGCAGTTGAAGAACTCAAGACGAAGTTCGCGGATGCCGGGGGTTTTGGACCTGGAGCAGATGACGGGGATGAACCCGACCTGAAAGCGGACCCCGATCTTGATGACGAGATCGAACCTGAACCCGAACCCGGGGCCGAGGTAGATCCTGGCGAAACGCCCGAAGGCGAGGCGGCTTTAGACGGCGAGGAAAAAACGGGAGGTGCCTCCGCAAAGGCAACCGCCGCCGAAGATGCCGCGCTTTTGGGAAGCGAAAAATTCACTAAGCAGGGCAAGGGTGAGTTCATTTCCAAGGAATCCTTCCTTAAGCGGCTCAAGAAAGAATCCGCCAAGGCGAAGGAATCCGAAGCGAAATTGGCGCCCTTTCTTGCGAAGGCGGCGGAGTATCAACATTGGGACCAATACTCCAAGGGCTACCGTGAAGCGGCAGCTTACGTCAATCGGCTCCGTCCCGTTTTTCAGACGGACCCCTGGCTTGCCAGCCTCATTGAGGACAGGCTTTCAGGGAAGCCGACCGACTGGAACAAGGTCACCAATTCTCTCAAGCCATTCCTTGCTCCATTTTGGGAAGGCGTTGCTGAACCGATCCAAACTGATCCCGCGGTTATGGCCCTTCAAAGGGCCGAAGCCGTGGAAAAGCAGCTGAAGGAGTTTCAGCAGCAGCAGACCCAGGAAAGACAAACCTACCAACAGCAGCAGCAAAGTCAGGTTGTACGCCAGCAGAACCAAGCTGTGTTCGCCCAAACCGAAAAGGCCGTTTGGACCAAGTGGAAGAAATACAATAACTCCACTTACCGGGACATTCTGTTTGATCGGGCCGAAAGGATTCAAGCGCAGCTGCCCGAAGGAACGCTCGTCGATCTGAGCAAGGTCGCGGCGGAAGTTTTCGGGGCGTTTGAGAAAGAGGCGACAGAGCGCGCCCTTGCGGGACAGAAAGCAAGGGAGAGAACCCGCCGAGCGGCGGGGGAAGGTTCCGGTGGCCTCCCTGGCTCACCCTTACCCGTTGCACCGAAGGCTGAAACGCCCAAGGATCTTCGCGGACAAGTCAAAGCGGACATTCTTAAGCGGTTCGGCAAGACGTTCACCGAGTAGCATTCACCGAGGAACCAATGACCACGACACAGGACGTAGCAGACGCTGTACTCAAGACCTTGTACGAAGGCGAGGGCGCGCATGAGCAGATGCGTGATTTCAACCCCACGCTGAAACTGTTCGAGCCCACTTCCGACCAGATCGAAGGCGGTCGAACCGTCAACTTCCCCCTGCAGCAGCAGTACCAGCAGGGCATCGGCGCCCGGACGGAAACCCAGGATCTTCCGATCCCTGGCAAGTCCAACTACGTCGGGTGCAACTTCCCCCTGATGAAGCTGTGCTTCTCCGTCCAGATCACGACTTCGGCCTGGAAGAAAACCAAGCAGAAGGGCGTGGCCGCTTTCGTGGATTTGCTTTCCGAGCAGGGCACGGACGTTTTGGGCGGTCACTACCGCGACCTGAACATGCAGCTCCACATGGGCGGCGTTGGCCTACGGACGACCTTCTCCGAGGCGGTTCCTGCCGGCCAGAATATCCTCGTCACCGTGGCGGACACCCGCTGGCTGATGGAGGGGATGCTGGTGGATGTGTACCCCGCTGGCACCGCGGCCGCCAGTTCATCCGGCAATCCGGTGGGCAATCCGATCCAGCAGAACATTGCTGTGACCTCGGTGCAGCCCTTAGTGTTGGAGATCACCCTGGATAACGTGGATGCGCCCATCGCCAATGGGGCGGAGATCTACAGGGCAGGCGATCTTGCCAACGAGATCACCGGCTTGCAGGGTTTCGTCAACAACACGGCCGGACCCGCCAACATTCAGGGTCTTTCCGGCACCACCTACCCCACCTGGAACGCCAATGTCCTCGCCAATGGCGGCGTTCCGCGTGATCTGTCCCGCAATTTGGTTGATTTGGCGATGCGGGCCAGCCTGGGCGTTGATCAGCGCCGGTTCGATGTGGCGATTTGCGGCCTGGTTCAGGCCCGCAAGTACGCGCAGCTCATGACCATCAAGGACGAGTACGAGAAGTCCGACAAAGGCGGCAAGATCACCTTGGATGCGGGCTACGAGTACCTGAAGATCTTCAACAAGGCCCTGATCGAAGATCCGGATTGCTTGGATGACCGCATTTATTTCTTGCGGTCCAAGGGCGTCTTGAAAATCTGGCAGCTCGGCAAGCCGGAGTTCATTTACTCCCCGGATGCCAAGCACATGTGGTACCGCTTGGAAGGCAAGCCCTTCTTCCGGGCTGACGGCGAATACTTCTGCCAGTTTGGGGGCTATCGCCGCAACAACCAGACGGTCCTGCAAGACCTGAACACGGTCGGCTGATCCTTCTCGCTCTTTGCCTCCCTTGGATGGTCCAGGGGAGGCATTGTGCGGGCCTTGTTTTGAGGACACCATGAAAAAGATTCTTTCCCTGCTTCTGATGGCTGTGTTGGGGCTTTCCGCCCGGGCCCACGCCTTTGACACCGCTCCCTACAGTCAATTCATCAACATGCCCGGAGCTTATGGCTCCACGATGCTGTTACAGAATCACAGCACCGTGGGCCTGGGCCGCTACGCCGGTGGAAATTCCTGGATCAGCGTTCCGTTCGTAACGGACGTGAATTTGGGTTATGCCCAGCCGGTCGTCATCACCACTAATACCAGCAATGGTATTTCGGTGTCGGGGACGACCACTGTCGGCGACAAGACCGTGATCGGTTTTGCCGTCTTTCCTTCTCCGTACACTTGGACGCCTGGCCCTTCTTCCGGCACCTATTCCGGGACGGCAGGATCCATCGTCCAAGTGGCGACTCAGGGCGTTGTTGCGGCCCTCATCGCGGCCAACGTCACGAAAGGGGATTTGCTTATCACTTCGAGCAATGCCCTTTGGTTGACGGAAACCGCTGCTGCAGCTGGCACTGTTTTCACGCAGTTGAGCCAGACCGCAGTGGTGGCCGAAGCTCTACAGACCATCAATCTCGCCACCGCTGGCGGGGCCGGGGCGACTTCCGCGACCTGCCAAGTCCTCATTCTTAAGTAGGAGGCATCATGGCCTTTGCCGCCGGAACGCCTTTCGACGCCACCATTCCTCTGCTGAAAGTTTGGCAGTTGACTGGCGGCGATGCAGCCCAGCACAGCATCCCTCATGGCTTCGGAAAAACTCCCGTTGTCGTGTGGGTGCAGCCCTTGGGCGCTGCCACTGCCACCTTAAGCGCCGCCACGGACGGCACTAACGTCTATGTGACCGTTTCCGCTGGTGGTTCGGCCAATCTTTTCGTCAGCCCTGAGACGAACTGATGGGAGAGCCGCTTGACAATCCGCGCGCGCTACGGGAAGCCAATCGGCGCTTTGATTACGACCGCCGAAACAAAGGTATGGATCAAGCCATGATCGAAAGACAGGCCAGAAACGCTGTGCGCCGACAACAGGATCGGCGTACAGCGGAAATTAAGACGGCAGACCTCATGTCCAACGCGGCTGATAGGGCCTTGCGGAAGGATTTGAGGAAATTCAACTCCAATTCCTTTTCAGATTGAGAGTCCATCATGCCCCCCATTGCCACGAAAGACGCTAACCGCCTGGTGATTTTGGCCTACCCGCGCCCGGGTGTCGGCTACACCAAGGAGTCGGCGCCGGCCAAGTGCATCCTGCACGAAGGCGGCATCCCTTTTGAAATCCCCTTGGGCGGTTTCAGCAAGCCCATTCCTTACCGTCTCGCCAAGCACCACATCGGTTCCATGCGATTTTGGGGAACCAATGGCGGTGGTGGCAACGGCATCACCTTGGAAATCCGCGAGATCGTGGCGGGACAGGCCGCGCCGGTCGAAGAAGGCATGGGCGCCAATGACTTCAACGTGGACAAGGCCAACTATCAGCAGCTTGTTCAGAAGGCCGTCACTTTGGGTTTCGAGAACAAGCAGGGCGTTTCCACCGCCGACCTCAAGACCTTCATCTTGTCGAAGTCACAGCCGCAGTAATCCTTGGGGTCGTCAATGCCGTACACCTACGGGGAATTTAGTTCTCGCGTGTTCAAGTCATTAGAAAGCGATCCTCGCTTTTCTGATGGCTTGGATGACGCTTGCAACCGCGGCATTGATGAAACCCTGACAGAATCCAACTACGGTAATTTCGAGTTTGTGACGGGTTCGGTAGCCGAACAGAAGGTTTATCAGCTTCCAAGTGATATGATCTATGTGAATTTCGTTACCTACGAAGAAATTCCATTGGATCGTATGACGATGGATGAATACCTTCAACGGCAAGCCTTCTTGCGGACCGGATTCGTCTATTACCGTTGGCCGATCAATTTTTTGGTCAAGGAAAATCAGGATTTGGTGCTTTCGCCTGTTCCACGTGAAACAGGACGGCCGATCTGTGTTTATGGTACCATCAAGACGCCAGATCTATACCAAGCCACAGATCTCTTGACCCCTATGCCTTTGCGGCGTCTTTATGACAATGCGGCCTATCATTATGCACGTTTTTTCTTGTTGCAAACGGATGGACAGGACGAAAGGGCTACGGGGGAATACAAGCTCTTTGAACACGAGATAGGAAAGTCGAACCGCCGACTCCGCGGTAACGTCAAAGACAAAGTTCAGAGGATGGTATGAAAAAACTCATCGGT
>CAIYQA010000175.1 GCA_903928175.1 uncultured Spartobacteria bacterium
CTAATCTTGCTCATGGGTCGTAATGGTTTGCGTTGAAGGGGAGCTTACGAAGCGCATCCGTTAAATTCATCCACCGCCTCGTACATTGCCACGATGTTCTCCGGCGGCACATCCGGGAGAATATTGTGAATAGTGTTGAAAACAAAGCCTCCGCCGGGAGCAAGAATCTCGAGTCGCCGTTTCACATCCTCTTTGACTTGAGCGACGCTGCCATGGTTGAGAATGTGCCGGGTATCGGCGCCCCCGCCCCAGAAAGTGATGTCGCGTCCGAAATCAGCCTTGAGGCGATCGGCTTCCATCTGGAAGCAAGCCGTCTGCACCGGGTTGATCACATCAAAACCGGCCTCGATCAGGTGAGGCATCAACGCGTGGATCGAGCCGCACGAATGCAGAAACGTCTTCATCGAGGAGTGCTTGTGAACATAGTCACAAAGCTGCGCGTGGCGCGGTTTGAAGAGGTTCACGTAAGTATCCGGCGACATGAAGGGCCCTGTGTCCATGCCCAGGTCGTCGCCAAACCGAATGATGTCCACCACGTCCCCGACGTGTTTGCAAACGGTTTCAAGCGTCTTGAGGTGGATTTCCAACAAGGCATCCAGGAGGCGCTCCACATTTTCGGGCTCGGCGATCAAATCCATCAGGAAGTTATCGATCCGGCGAAGGAACGTGCCCCATTCAAAGAGGTTGCAGCCGATGACGAGCATCACGGCGCGGTCCTGCTTGCGCAGTTCGAGCGCATGGGCGCGCAAGCGTTCCCAGAAGCAAGGCTGGTTCGCATTATCCCACGGGCTATGAGGCATCGCCGCCCAGAGGACCTTCGCCATCGCTTCCGGAAGCTTGCCAAAATCCGCCGGGTAATCGTCCTCCCAGGGGAAAATGCTCTGGTCATAAAAATTCATGTCCTTGAGCTGCGTGGCGATTTCCGTGCCGTCCGCTGCGAAGAACTTGAAGCCGCCCTCCGGAGTGGGCGTCGGATGAAACCAGGCGGGGTATTGCGCGGGACTGCCGTCGAAAAGGCGCACGTCATACCAGTCCTCATCGCGGGTGTTGAAGGTGCGGCCGAGGTCGATCACATCGATTTTGAAACGGTTCAGGATTTCGTCCTCGGGCTGGGCGAGTTGCTGCACAACGTCATAAACCCGCGTGTGACCGGCGGTCATGCCCAGATGCTTGCGCAGCCGGGCGTAAGCGACGGCGGAGATGCCGGAACTGGGCGTCGCGCCAAGATCGATCGGCACGCGGTCGGGTTCTTTATGGGCAATGGTTGCAAGAATGCGCTCTCTGGAGGTCATGGGATAAACGGGTGGGGTGTTCAGAATCGAACGAAGAGTCCGGGGGGCTCTTGGAAGAAACGTAACGAATATCGATATTGGCAGAAGGAGTGGGTTTTGGCTTTCGCTTTCCATCGGCGTTCGATATTGAACACGTCATGCGCGGCGCCCCCCTCATTTATCACACTCCAAATCCGGAGCAGGGCATCGACTCCTGCGAGCCTCAGCGCCGGGCCATTGAGAGCGGCAAAATCGAGTTTCACGCGATCACCCACGGCCATTATCCGGGTGCGGCGATTTCCCCGGCAACGCTGCCCGGATTGAGCAGCTTGGGGTATTGGGACGCCGTCGGTGAGCAGGACTGGGGACTTGAACCGCACTGCAACGAGGGGATTGAAATCGTGCTGATTGAAACCGGGCGCAATGCTTTTGTCGTCAACGGCGTTGGCCATCGACTCCGGGCGGGTCATCTCACGATCACCCGTCCGTGGGAGTTGCATGCGATGGGCGACCCAAACCTCGGGCCGGGCCGGTTGCACTGGCTTATTCTGGATGTTGGCGTCACCCGGCCCAACCAGGCTTGGAAATGGCCGCGGTGGGTGGCGCTCACACCGGGCGATCTGCGCGAACTCGCGTGCAGGCTGCGCGACACCAAGCAATCCGTGTGGACAACGACTCCGGAAATAACGAACGCTTTCCGTTCCCTGGCAGATTGCGTGCGAACAGGGGATGCTGCGAGCCACGCTTCGCGCATCATCATTCAGGTCAATATGCTGCTGGTAGCGATGCTTGATGCCTTGCGAAGACAAGAAACGCCTGAGGGAGGCTCACTCGCTTCCATGACGAGTCCGGTGGAACTCTTCTTTGAGGAGTTGACGGCCCATCCGGCTCAGCTTGCGGAACCCTGGACTTTGCTCTTGATGGCCAAGCGGTGTGGAATGGGAACAACGGCCTTTGTTAAATATTGCCGCATAGCGACTAATACCAGCCCCCTGGATTTCCTGAACCGTTGCCGACTCGACCGCGCAGTCCGGTTGCTGAGGCTGGCTCCAGCAATGTCTGTGACGGAAATCGCCTTTGAATGCGGGTACTCGAGCAGCCAGTATTTCGCGACGCAGTTTCGCCGCCGATACGGGCACTCGCCCAGCGGCTATCGCAATGATTTTATTCGTCGATCTTCACCTCGCCACAGTTAATCTCCCCACTCGTTCTTATCCCCATCAATCTGGTATTTCTCGGGAAAGTGCTGCACATCCCCTGGACCAAACTCATGGCGCTGGTCCCAGTATTTCCAGAACTCCAGTTTGCCAAGCTTTACCAATCGGTCCTTGCCCGGACCGGTTTCCCCCAGCTCCTTGGCGGCCTCCCGGGCTTGGGCAATCATTTGCTTGACCCGCCCCGCCTGGGCCGGGTCCTTGGCCAAATCCTTCTTTTCAAAAGGATCCTCTTTGACGTTGAAGAGTTGCGTGAAGCGGGCCTCGCTATAGCAGACATTGGTGAGGATCAGCTTGTAGTCCCCCTCGCGCAGGGTCCGGATCTCCTGGCGGTAGGCCGTGTATAAGCTTTTCCGGTGCGCCTGGCCGGGATCCTTGATGGAAACGGCAAAGCTCTTGGCCTCCACCGTGGCAGGAACCGGCACCCCGACCAAGTCCAGCATGGTCGGCATCATGTCGGAGAGATAGACGAACGTATCCCTTTTCTGCCCCGCGGGAATCCCCGGCCCGCACAGGATCAAGGGGACATGATTGTCGGTTTCATAGAGACTCTGCTTATGGATCAGGCCATGGTCGGAATGGGAGAGGCCGTTGTCGGAGGCAAAAATCACCAGGGTGTTCTTTGCCAGGCCCGAGCGCTCCAGTTCCTCCAAGATCCGTCCGACCTGTTTGTCATAGCCCGTCGTCACCGCGTAATACTCTGCCAGCGCCTGGCGCATCTGTTCGGGGGAGGACTTGCTGGTAATGCCGCCTTTGACGGTGCTCACGCCATAGGGGCGGCAATCGGTGTCCCGGAGCTTGAAACCGGCGAAATCCACATGGCTACGCATCGCGTTGGGAGCCAGAGGGGGGAGCTTGTCTCCTTGGTAAAGGGCAAGATCTTCCGGAGCAGGGCTAAGCGGGTCGTGCGGCACCGAGATGGCGAAGGTGATGTAGAAAGGACGTTTGCTCCGCTCCGGCTCGCGCAGGTAAGCGATGACTTTATCCGGGCAGATCTCCTTGTTCTTGGGAGAGAACGTTTCGGAAAAAAACTCCGAACGATCGGCGGCCCGGCAACCGGGGTTGTAGGTCCGGCCATCCTTGCCCAGATAGTAAGTATCATAGCCGGCGGCTCGCAGGATCTGGAAATCGACCTGCGCCGAGGGTTTGTTGGTTTTGGAGCCGCCATCCATCGGCATATTAAACAGGTTGCGGCCGGTCATGAGCATGGTCCGGCTGGGCGTGCAAACCGCCGTCTGGTTGCTGCCCATGACGTAGCAGTTGCTGAAGCTCGTCCCCCCCTTGACCAACCGGTCCAAGTGCGGCGTTTGAATATGCGGATTTCCCAAGGCACCAATGCAGTCTGGCCGCAGATCGTCGGCAAGGATCAGGAGGATATTGGGTTTGGAGGGTTGTGCCGCAACCGCCATGGATCCGAGCATAAATCCACAGGCAAAGGCTGTTTTTGCAAAATCTTTCATTTTCATATTCTTCAATCTTTATTATTTGATTTTTTCCATTTGTCACCAAGTGCTTTGATATTCCGGCTCACGATTCCGTCTCGTTCTTGGGCTTTTTGGCGTTCCCTTTGGCTCTCTGTTCCCTGGCTTGCTGTTCTTTGGCCGCCCAATCCGCCCCCTCACCGCCGCCGAGTTGCCATTTGCCGGTCATGCACGTGGTGAAATTGGCCTTCTTCAGCAGGTGGGCGAGGGCGCTGGCGGGCCCAATGCCTTATTCTGCGGGGATATTGTTTTGCGTTTTCTTTTGGTTTTTGTGCCCAACAAATTTGGGTTTGGTATTAATCTTGTCTTTGTCGTAACCCTTGAGCATCGAATCCATCAGCCCTTTCAGTTTTTCACGAATCTGAACAGTCTCGGGGGAGGCCGGCAGGGGGTTTTCTTCCAGCCAGTCCGTGGGCACGTTGTAGAACTCCCCGCTGGAATAGAGTTTGTAGGGGCCTTGACGCGTAAAGCATCGATACGATATCCCCTTGGGGTCATAGGATTGGAAGACCCAGCCCCGGGCCTTGCTCTCATTGCCCAACATAAAGGGGAACAGGTTCTGGCCGTCCAAGCCCGCGGGCATCGGAGCGCCGCTGACGGCGCAAAAGGTGGGGAACACATCGGTGAATTCGATCTGGGTTTTCACCACCGTGCCCGGTTGAATCACACCGGGCCAATTGGCAATGAACCCCACGTGGTTCCCGTCGTCGATCATTTGCCCTTTGCCGCCGCGAATCTCCCCGCGGGAAGGAAAGGGTGAGGTGATCACCGTTTCGGTTCCGTTGTCGCCCGTGAAAACGATCAGCGTCTTTTCCCGCAGGTGCAGGTCGTCGAGAGTCTTGACCAGCGTTCCCACCTGCTTGTCCAGATACTCCACCATCTCCTTGAAGTGGGCCAGGTTCCCGCGGCTTTTGTCGTTTTTGGCCCAGTCAACGCTGTCCGGGGTCGGCATGAAGGGGAAATGGGGAAGGATGGAGGTGTAATAAGCGAGGAAAGGCTGGTCCTTGTTGGATTTGATAAAGTCGATCAATTTCTCCAGGGTGATGTCGGGTCCGTATTTGCCCACCAAGCCCTCCATCTTTTTCCCGTCCAGATAAAGCACGGGGGATTTGTAGCGTTCTCCCGAGGGTTTGCCCTCGGCGGCGAAATGCCAGAGACAGTATCCGTCGAATCCCGCCGTGTAAGGCCCCTGGAAATTGTCCGGGGAAAGCTGCCACTTGCCCGCGATGTAGGTTTTATAACCAATACTCTTGAGGCTTTGGGCAAAGGTCTTTTGCGTCAAATCCATCGAGCCGAAATCTATGTAATTGCGGAAATTATGTTTGCCGGTGAGCAATTGGACGCGGGAGGGCGTGCACTTCGGTTGCGAATACGCCTCCCGGAAGAGGACTCCCTCGGCGGCCAACTTGTCGAGGTTGGGCGTTTTGTAGAACTGACTGCCGTAACAGCCCAAACACTCCATCCCCATGTCGTCAGCCAGCACAAAAACAATGTTTGGCTTTTGGATGTTGGGCTTTTGGGGGAGCACGGCGGCTTGAGCCACGCAGGCGAGGGAGGCCACCCCATTCAAGGCGATGGCGGTCATCAACCGTGCAGCAGCCGATAGGCACGCGGTTTGTTTCTTATTCATGTTTTTATAATGGTTGTTTGTCCGTTCTTGATGTCAATAAATCAGATGCTGTGTTGGTCCTTGTGTAATCATGAATCATAGGACTCCCCCTCGGCATGATCTGATTTAGTCGTATTCCGTAGGAATCCGCATCAGCAAGTGTTTGGGATGGTCCACACGACCAGAGGGCCGAACGCCGGGGGCGCGCTTGTCTTTGCCGACGGATGGTTTGATGCCCAAATCGCCGTCCACTTTCGCGATCAGCGCCTGCATGCGTTTGACCACGTCCGGATTCTGCGCAGCCACGTCGGTGGTCTCGCCGATGTCCCGGTCGAGGTTGTAGAGCCGCGGCGATTGCACGGACGCGGCAACCATCCCCCCTTTTTCAATGGTGTTTTTCTGGTCGGCAATGACCAGCTTCCATGAACCGGA
>CAIYQA010000176.1 GCA_903928175.1 uncultured Spartobacteria bacterium
CGGGGGGAGAACTGGCGGAAACGGGGGGATTTTGGTGTTGTACCCCCAGATGCCGTACCCCCACTAGGAGCTATACCCCCATGCTGACCGAAGCTGAATGCAAGAACGCGATATGTCCTCCAGACAAAAAACAAGCCCGGTTTGCTGATTCCGGCGGTATGTACTTGCAAGTCAGCCCGGCAGGATCAAAACGATGGTTTCTGAAATACCGGGTGGGCGGAAAGGAAAAGCAACTGGCTTTGGGGAGTTACCCAGAGGTTTCGCTGAAATCGGCACGTTTGGCCCGTGATGCGGCCAAACTCCAAAAATCCGAAGGAACAGACCCCGTCCAAGCCCGCAAGCTAAATAAGCTGAAGGCATCCAGAAATTCAGGCGACACCTTCAAGGCCATTGCTCTTGAGTGGTTCGGTAAGCAGGCCCCTCAATGGAGCGAAAGCCATGCATCACGGATGCTGAGGCAGTTGGAACGGGACTTGTTTCCATGGATCGGAGAGCGACCCATCGAGCAGATTCACGCCATGGTATTGCTGGCGGCGCTGCACAAGGTGGAGGAGCGCGGCGCATTGGAAACGGCCGATCGCGCCTTGATGCTGGCGCGGCAGGTTTGGGAATATTGGCTTCCCACGGCAGGCGTGGAGCAGCGCAACATTACCGAGGGCTTGAAAGCTCGACTCACCCCATACAGAAGCAAGAGCTTTGCTGCAATCGTTGAACCGAAACGGTTTGGTGATTTGATGCGGGCTATTCAAAGTTACAAGGGCGGACCAATCGTTCGCACGGCTTTGCAGTTAGCCCCATTGCTCTACCAAAGGCCCGCCAATCTGCGCATGATGGAATGGGCAGAGATGGACTTAGACGCGGCGCTGTGGACTATTCCCAGCATGAAAATGAAGCGCACCAAAGAGGAAAAAGAAAATGGCGAAGACCATGCCGTGCCGCTTCCAGTTCAGGCAGTTGCCTTGTTGCGAAACCTTCAACCGCTGACTGGCCATGGCGTTTATGTGTTCCCCGGTGAACGCAGCCACGACAGACCGATCTCGGATAACAGTGTCCGCAGTGCTTTGTATGCGCTGGGTTTTGGCAAAGAGCAAACTTGGCACGGCTTTAGGGCCAGTGCACGCACGATGTTGGTGGACGAACTGAACCTTGACCCTTTAGCCATTGAGGCAAACCTTGCGCATGCTGTAAAGGATTCAAACGGAAGAAGTTACAACAGGACACAGTATTTGAAGCAACGTGCCGACATGGTGCAGCAATGGGCTGATTACTTGGATAAATTGGCTCGAGGTGCTGACGTAATTGCATTGAAAAAAGCATGAAATTCCCAGATTCTGTTCCCATTAAAGTCCAATCACTTCTTTCTAACTTTATAGAGGGAGTACCTAATAGGCATAAGGGATATTTCGAAATGTTGCAAGCCGTTGAGTCTGAGCTTACAAGGATAGACGAAGCCACAAATGACGCTCTATGTAATCCTCTACAAACTGATTTAGATGAACTGAGAAGACAAAAATTAGAGGTTATGAATCGCAGAGATTTGCTTGCTGAGGACCTATCGTGCTTAAAGCGATTGGGGCATCACAGGGATATGCCCCAAGTATTTGAGTTATTGCAGCATGATTTTCCTGATGGAGAGAAAGTAGAGGATTTCATCTATTGCGCTTGGGCAGCAAGAATAGATTTTGCAAAGTATCGGGAAGGCTTAAAAAAAGCTTCCAAAATTAAACAAGAAATTGCTGAAGTTTCAAATAATTTATCTAAGCTACTTCATATGCTGTCTGA
>CAIYQA010000177.1 GCA_903928175.1 uncultured Spartobacteria bacterium
GATTGGAAGTTCGCATGGGCGGGACGCCCCTGCCAACACGCGAGACGCGTGCGCTCCCCGGAGGCGAGCGCCTCCGGCGCGGAGCCGCTTTTACTCACCCACTTTGAATCACGCCCCTCGCCAGCCCCCATTCCACATAATCATTGCTTCACCTTGGGTGCGGCGCTATTTTGTCTCCCCTTTTTTTATGCACACCATCCTGGCCAAAAAGCAGCTCAGCCCCAACGTGACGCGCCTGGACCTCCTCGCCCCGCGCATTGCGGAGATCAAGCAGCCGGGCCAATTCGTCATCGTCCGGGCCAAAGAAGGCGACGAACGCATTCCGCTGACCATCGCCGACGCCGATCCCGCGCAGGGCACCATCGCCCTGGTGATCCAAGCCGTGGGCAAGGCAACCCGCGATCTTGTGGCGCTGGAAGTGTGCGATGCGATCCGCGACGTTGCCGGGCCGCTGGGCCACCCCACCGAACTCATCACCTCCGGCCGCGCTTTGTGCGTGGGCGGCGGCGTGGGGACAGCGGTCGTGCACCCGATTGCCAAAGCGCTGCACGCCATGGGCGTCCATGTGACCAGCGTGATCGGCGGGCGTTCCCAGGAATGGGTGATCTTTGAGGAGGAACTTGCAAAGTGCGGCGACGTGATCGTCTGCACCGACGACGGCAGCTACGGACGCAAAGGGTTTGTCACCGACGCCGCCAAAGAAGTGCTCGAGGCGGGCGGCGTGGACATCGCCTATGCGGTCGGTCCCGTGCCGATGATGCGGGCCGTGGCCAACCTCACCCGCCCCTTCGGCGTCCACACCATCGTCTCGCTTAATCCCGTCATGGTGGACGGCACGGGGATGTGCGGCGGCTGCCGGGTCGATATCGGCGGCGAAACCAAATTTGCCTGTGTGGACGGCCCGGAATTCGACGGCCACAAAGTCGATTTCGATCTCCTGGCCGATCGGCTCGCGACCTACCGCGAATTCGAGCAGCGGGCCAACGCCTGCGCCGACGGCCAGTGCAAAATCCGCCGGTAAGAATAACCAGGAAGCCAGGAAACAGACAAAGAAATGCATATGCGCCTATTTTTCAGACGTGCCCAACGCGGCAGGCACAACCCAAAATCTCCTCTTCTTTCCTTTCCTGGTTTCCTGGCTTCCTGATTCTCTTTCTCCCATTATGCAGCCCACCATTTCAGCCAAAGAGCGGATGCAAATCAGCCGGCAGGCCATGCCGGAGCAGGATGCCCATCAACGCAGCGGCAATTTCAAGGAAGTAAACCTCGGCTTTTCCGAACAGCTTGCCCTCCTGGAGGCGCAACGCTGCATCCAATGCAAGGAAGCCAAATGCATCAAGGGGTGTCCGGTGATGGTGAACATCCCGCGCTTTATCAAATTTATTACCGAGGGCGACCTGGCCGGAGCGGCCCGCAGCCTGTTCGGTGACAACGCACTACCGTCCATCTCCGGGCGCGTTTGCCCGCAGGAGGAACAGTGCGAAGGGTCGTGCATTCGGGGCGTCAAGGGTCAACCGGTCGCGATTGGGTACCTGGAGCGGTTCATCGCCGACTGGGCGCGCACCCAAAGCGGTGTGTTGGACGCGGCCACGCCGGTTCCGAGCGGCAAGAAAGTCGCCGTGATCGGGGCCGGGCCCGCCGGGCTCACCGCCGCTGGCGAACTGGTCAAGCAAGGCCATGAGGTCACGATTTACGAAGCGCTCCATAAACCGGGCGGCGTGCTGGTGTATGGCATCCCGGAATTCCGGTTGCCGAAAAAAATCGTCGCCGCCGAAGTGGATCGCCTGACAAAAGCGGGAGTCAAAATCGAGTGCAACGTCGTGATCGGGCGCACCTACACGATCCCGGAATTGCGCGTCCAATTTGACGCCCTCTTCATCGCGAATGGCGCGGGGCTACCCGTGTTCATGAATGTGCCGGGCGAGAACCTCAAAGGGGTCTATGCCGCCAACGAATACCTTACGCGCGTGAACCTGATGGAGGCGTATGATCTCCAAAACACCAATACGCCGGTATTGATCGGCAAACGGGTCGCGGTGATCGGCGGCGGCAATGTCGCCATGGATGCCGTGCGCACCGCCAAACGGCTTGGAGCGGAACAGGCGATGATCGTTTACCGCCGCACGAAGGAAGAGATGCCCGCGCGCGTGGAGGAAGTCCACCACGCCGAACACGAAGGGGTCGATTTCCAACTGCTCGTGGCTCCCCTGGAAGTGCTCGGCGACGAAAAACGGTGGGTCACCGGCTTGAAGTGCAACCGGATGGAACTCGGCGAACCCGACGCCTCCGGTCGTCGCAAGCCGCAGGTGATCCCCGGCTCCGAGTTCGTGCTCGAATGCGACGTGGTCGTGGTGGCCATCGGCACCAAGGCCAATCCGCTCCTCACCGCGACGTGTCCCGAGTTGAAGCTCAATAAATGGGGCAACATCGAGACCGATGCCAACGGCATGACCAGCATTCCCGGCGTTTTCGCGGGCGGCGACATCGTGCGCGGCGCGGCCACGGTCATCCTCGCGATGGGCGACGGTAAGAACGCCGCGAAGGCGATCAATGGCTATCTCGCACAAGCGTGAGCGAAGAAGCCGCGCTGATTGTTTTTGGCTTTTGTTCCAAGAAAACCTTCTGTTAGGTTTGTGTGATTTATGTCCACAACCACCACGCCTTGGTCCCGCAAAAACCCATTCCCCGCGCGCTTGCTCGTCAATTGCGGCCTTTCGGGAATCTATTCCGCCAACGACACGAGGCATTACGAGCTTTCGCTGGCCGATTCCGGGCTGACCTATGAAGCGGGCGACGCCGTGGGCGTGGTCGAGAGCAATTGCCTGAACCTCGTGCAGGACATTCTCAACGCGCTGCACTGCACGGGCGACGAACTCGTGCCCGACGCCAATGGAGAGCCCAAGCGGCTGCGCGATGCCCTTTGGAAAGATTGCGCGATCACCAAGGCTTCCCCGCAGTTTTTGCAGGCGTTGGTGGAAAAAGCGGGCGATTCCGCGCCGTTCCTGCGCGAGTTGCTCACGCCCGACCAGAAAGAGGCGCTGGAGCATTATCTCGAAGGATTGCACATCGTCGATTTGCTGGAGGAACACCCTTCGGCGCGCTTTAGCGCCGAGGAATTTGTGAAGCTTCTGCGCAAGCTCACCCCCCGGCTTTACTCCGTGGCATCGAGCCCCAAGGTGCATCCCGAGTTGGTGCATCTCACGGTTGCGACGGTGCGCTACGAAAGCAAAGGGCGCTTGCGCAAGGGGGTCTGCTCCACCTACCTCGCCGAACGCGTGGCAGTCGGTTCCCTTGTGCCGATCTTTTTCCATGTGGCCAAAGGATTCCGGCTCCCCGAAGACGGCGACACGCCGATGATCATGGTGGGCGCGGGCACCGGCATCGCCCCGTTCCGGGCTTTCATGCAGGAGCGGATTGCCACGGGAGCCAAAGGCGGCCATTGGCTTTTCTTCGGCGGCCAGTTGGAAAAGGAAGATTATCTGTACCGTGAGGAATTCGAAAAAATGCAAGCCGACGGCGTTCTGACCCGGCTCAACACGGCGTTCTCACGCGACCAGGAGAAGAAGATCTACGTGCAGCACCGGATGCTGGAGCACGCGGCCGAGCTGTGGAAATGGCTGGAGGAAGGGGCGCACTTCTTCGTCTGCGGCGACGCCTCGAAGATGGCCAAGGATGTCCACGCGGCGCTCCATTCCATCCTCCAGACCGAGGGCGGCAAAACCGCCGAGGAAGCCTCGAAATACCTGGAGACAATGGAAAAAGCGAAGCGCTACAAGCGCGACGTGTATTAGACCAGTTTCGGTTTCATTTGTCGCATTCCTCTCGCCCCGAAGGGGCTGAGTAAACCAGCCCAGGGCAGCGCCCTGGGTATGCGTGTGAGAGAGCCGTGCCCTGCAAGGGCACTGGGAAACGCTCGC
>CAIYQA010000178.1 GCA_903928175.1 uncultured Spartobacteria bacterium
CGGAAAAAAACAAACAATCCAATTCGCCGATTTTCTGGATGCCACGAAAATTGGAGGCTGAAATCCAGCCCAAATCGGAAAAGTCGTGCCTTTGGTAGGCGCTGACGAGTTCATTTTGCCTATCGTGGGTGTCCAAGGGCAAGACGCGGCCGTTCCGACCTAGCTGGAGGATTTCTAAATTAAACCTGCCAAAATACCAGCGACGTGAGATATCACCAGACAGTGTAATGGTTTCCTCATAAAGTGCTTCCGGCGTTTTGATGACCATGATACGGCGCGGACGCGGGTCGCTGGAAACGGTCTTTCCCGAACTAGGATCGCCCATTGGAGGAAGCGTATCGGCAGCGGCTTTTTTCTTGGGATCGTCCCCCTTTCCGTAAGCATATTTGATTTCCCAGCGCGTATTCTGCGGGGCGCGCGCGAGGAGTGGGCCGGCAGGGATCTGAGACGGTGTTTGGCTGCGCCCCGGTGATGGCATGAGCAGCATTGCCAGGAAAAGTAAGGGGAGTCTGAAGTGAATGGTGTGTGCGATTTTCATTCCGTAACGAGTTCAGTTTGTTGATCCACGATCACCCCCGTGGCCCGATCGATGGCGAGGTGAATCCAGAGGTGGGTTTCCCCGCGCAGTGAAAACTGGTTAAGGGTGCTGGCTTGCGGGCCGCAAAATCCGCTCTGGGCCACCACGTCGATCAGGAGATTCCAGACGCGCACTTCCCCCACATCCGACAGCGCCCGGATCGGGGCCTCCCGGTAGCGTTGCAATATATTGTTGGCATTGGTGCTGCCGCCGGTGAAAGGAGTGGGGTTCGTTTTGAAAAAGCTCTCGTAAGCACTGTTGCGGTAGCGTCCCACCAAGTCGCCCAGGCTGGTGAACGCTCCTGTACTCTTTGTCCAGTCTCGGATGGCGGTCGCCAGGGTGGTGGATTCCGGGGAGGTGATCGGGGTGCTGCCAGCCAAATCCCGGCCGACCCCGGCAAGCACGGCGTCCAGCACTTGGGCATTGCGTGTGTTGAGATTCACTTTGCCGGCCATGACCCCGTCGGTCGTTTGGTCTTCCTTGATGCAGAAACTATCCAGCAGGGCGGAATCTCCGCTTTCCGGGGTGAAGAAATCGAGTTGTTTGAAAGGCTGGTCGCGGTATACGTAGCCGAGTTCAGCCACGGAACGGAAGGGCCGATTCAGAATGACCGGACGGCTGATGTCAGCCGTATCATTCGTACCCGTCGTGGTCGCCAGCGGTTCTCCCATGAACGTGCTGGCACCTGGGTTTTTGAAAGCCATCCCTCCCCTCCCGATTCCGTCGGGGTCGTTATAAGCATTGGGCAAGGTTGCATTATTTTCTGGCAGGAACTGCGGATAGTAGTGTCCCGGTGGAGAATACGCCCCGGAGATGGTGTTGGCGATCCAACCCATTGTGCTCATACTAGAACCTATACCATCACCGGGCTTATTACCGCTAATAATAGCACCGTTGTTCGCTGGACCCGATGTGCCCGACCGCAATGTCTGAATGGATGCATTGGTCACATTGATAGTTTTGCTGTACTGCACATCCCACATATCCATAGGCAATCCGAATCTCATGGTCCGCGGATCAACTGAGACAGCATATGAGCCAGAGCTACCGCCGGAGTCTCCCGGCTGGACGGGATCGTGAGGAGCCTTGCCCGGATCAATATAACCCCAAGAAGAAAAACCTCCAACGCCCGCTTCGTACGACTTAAAATCATAGGTTATCCAGCTACCCCCAGAATCGTATTGCAAGAGCCAAGTGGCCTGACGCTGCTGCTTTACCACGCTATGTCCATAGTCACCTGATGGTCTATTTGCGGTTAGGAGATAGTTGGTGCCACTGATGCTCTGGGTGGCACAGATTGGAAAGGTTCCCAGCAGCACACCGACATATTGCTGGTTATTGTCCGGGTCGGTCAAGTAACCGTTGTTCCCCCCAGCCAACGGGTTTACTTTAATAGTATTATTGGCTCCAGTTTTCAGGTTGGTGCCGGCGGGGACATTGGGAAAAATTAACGCGGTGGGCTGGGTAAAGTAACCGGCGCCCGGCACTCTGAAGTCCAGCTCGGTTGGATCAGAGGACGTCGCTGGATAAGGGGACAGGCTGAACACATTCCCGTTGGTTACTATTGTACCAGTCTTAGGAAAAGCGACTTGACATAAAGGGTCACTCCCACTTGTATAGGGAGTGACAACACCTAACGACATCAGAGGGGTGGCACTCGGGTGAATCGGGTCGCCTGAAAACATTATGATCCGAAAGCTCGTAGGCTGCGCGCTCGACGTGCCGGAGAGGGAACTATGGGGATTCCATATCCAGGGATTTACCATATCTGCTGCGAGGCCGGGATCGGTTAGCTTGTTACTCCCAAGCGGGGTCGGGTTTAGTGGCAGAGGAGTGAGCGGTGGACTGAACTGGGGCTGCCGCAGCGTGATTACTCCGATGTTCATGCTGTAGAGATACGGTAGGTTTTCAACTCCCCGCACTTTACGCTCGAAGAGCCCCAACAGATCTGCATCGGTCCAGCGGGCGGGCAGGGCGATTTCCGTTGGATACCCATCGCTGTCATACTGGTCGATGATGTTGGCGAAAATCTGGAGAAGCTGGAAATCAGGCTGGATATCGCGGGCGTGCTGCCAGAGCCCCACCCTTGGCGAATTGGCGGCCCCCTTGCCCAGAGATCCGATGTGGATGCTCGCTTTGAGCAATTCCAGAAAATCCGGTTCGCGTGCATTGGTCGCGGCGTCGCTGAGTCGGCCAATGACCCGGTTGCCAAAGTCGCCGTGATCATACACCCAGACATTGTGGCCCGTCCCGGCGGGATCCGAAGCCCACGTCAAGCCGAAGGCTTTCAGGATATTCTGCTCGGTTCCCAGTTTGAGGAAGTCGTCCGTTAGCCCGGCATTGTGGAGCGGCGTGAGAATGGCTGTGTCTGTTGTGAGAGTGCCGCCCGGCGCGATGGGCCCCTTGTAAGTCAGCCAGGCGAGGCGGTTGAGCGGGAAGCGTTTGGCAATCAAGGCGTCGCTCACCTTGGCCAACGTGGCGCTGCCGCTGGTTTGTGCCGGATTAAAGCGATTGAACGTGCCGCTGACCCGCACATCGAGCAGACGGGGATTGATGTCCGTTTGATCCGATTGCTTGGCGAGATTGTTGCCGGCATAGCTCGCAAGCGAGTAGGCGCCGCCGCTTGCTTGAGTGGGCATGCTGGCAGCCGTGGCGGGAATAGTCGGACCAACCACCCCAAGCGAAGGCTGGTTGAGGCCGCGGCTGAAGGTGCCCAGCAGTTGAAGCGGACTTGGGTCCCAGCTATTCTGGGTGAAAAAATTCAGCAACTGCCGACGGCTGACAAACGCCTGGTCGCCTTGGGCCACCTGGCGGAAGTTGCTGGGGTCCATTCGGAGGTTTGTGAGGAAATTGGTGGGTTGGGTTACCGTGGAGGCGTTGCGCCAGGCCACGAGGCTTTGGACTTGCGCGCTGGTGAGTCCGCTCTTGGTGAGATCAGCCAAAGCGAGGTACCCTTTCTTGGCCACTTCGGTTGCCGCCAAGCCGGAAGGACCGGAAGGATACCCCGCGCAATTCACATCCAGTAGGCCCCCTTCATCGTAGATGGCATAGGCAAAGCGCCCCAGGATCGGGTCGCTTCCATTGGATTTATTGGCTGCGGCAACGGCACTGCCCGTGCAGTTGGAGCCGCTGCGGGTGAGGTAAATCCAGTCTGGCAGGGTAAAAGTAGAGACGGGAGTGACCGAAGTGCCGCTTGCCGTAGGCAGCAGCCGCGCGGCATTCCAGCGGTCTGCGGAGAAAGTTCTGCCTTCAATGGAGGCCGTTCCTGTGGAAACGGAGGAGGCCCTGGCTGCCCCGGTGGCGCCGTCAAAAGGCTTTCCATCGGCGCTGCGCTTTACCAGGTTGGGCAAGCTGTCGTCGGTGCCGACGCGTGCAGGCATCGCATTGGAAGGGGTCTTGGGGACATAGACCGGGTAGTTCGTATTGGCGGGGGTGGTGGAGGAAGTAATGATTTCCTGCCGCAGGTCATTGACGATGATCTCCAGGGCGGTGGTGGCCAGGATGGAGGAGGAGGCGGAGTTGGCGCTGGCGTTGGAGATCGCGTATTCGGATTCCGAGCGCGACAAGTAAGCCATCACCAAGATTGTGACGAGGGCGATGAGGGAAAGTACAATCACTAGGGCAAATCCCTTTTTTTTCGGAGGGGACTGCGTATCCAGGAAGGGGAGGGTGTTGTTCATTGAATCGGGAAAAAGCGGCGGTAGACCCGCAAGGCTCTGCCCACCTTGGGAAAAGAGGTGCTTTCCGCCAAGGTATCCCAGTTTGCGGTGGTCGTGTCGCCAAAGGTGTCGAGAATGGCATCCAGGTCCGACGGGGATAAAAGCACCTGTTTCTCCCGGTCGAGGCAGACGATCGTCACGAC
>CAIYQA010000179.1 GCA_903928175.1 uncultured Spartobacteria bacterium
CAACAAACTTTACGTGGGGAACCTTCCCTTTAACGTAACGGAACCCGATCTGCAGGACCTTTTTGGTCAAGCTGGCACCGTCAGTGACGTGATGCTGGTGCAGGACAAATTCACGGGCAAAAGCCGTGGATTTGCATTTGTCACAATGAGCAGCGAGAGCGAAGCCCAGAACGCCATTGAGCAGTTCCACGGCAAAGCCCTCGAAGGCCGTCCTCTTACCGTAAACATTGCGCGTCCTCGTGAAGAGCGCAGTGGCGGCGGTGGTGGCGGCGGCGGACGCTCCTTTGAGCGTCGCAGCGGTGGCGGCGGCGGCGGTTACGGCGGCGGAGAACGCCGTGGCGGTGGCGGCGGTGGCCGCGATCGTGGTGACCGCGGTGGTCGTTACTAAACTCCTCCCGGAGCCTTAAAAAGGCACCAAACGAGTTTGACGCCGGTGTCGTTGTGAAAACAGCGACCCCGGCGTTCTTTTTACACAAAAAGCGCCATGGAGACGCTGTAGCCGTGGACAAAGTTGGTCTTCCCAATCGGCCCGATCTCCCCATTGCAAAAACAGCCCGAACTGGGGTGGTTGCCAATGATCTGGCTCAACGCGTGGGCATCGTGATTGGGCGTTCCAAAGAGATCCCGACCGCGCCCGTTGCAGACAAATACGAGCGAAGCGAAAGGGGGCGGTTTGCGCATCCGCTCGTGTAAAAGCGACATGCGCAGGTCGTCATCGGCGGTGACGTGGTCGCGCAATTGCCATTGCAGCGTCTGCCCCACGCGCGGGTAAGCCCCCAGCGCCACGGCCCCGGAATGGGCGTCGGCCCCGAGGATGGCGCGGATCAAAAAATCGCCCTGCTTGAATTCCTCGATATATTCCGAGCTGGCCAGGCCTGCAAAAAGATTGCCTTGGGCGCGGGCTTTTTCGCGGTCGTTCAGGGATTCAAACGCTTCGGCAAGAACCGAGTAAGCCGGTTTGCCGCCGAGCGCCAGCACCAGATTGCCGTTGGTTCCGGTGACGGTCAGCGGCTCTCCGATGGGGCGGCACCCTTGCGAAAGCAGCGGGCGCAGCGTAACCCCTCCCTGGATCCCCACGAGCATGGCGCTGCCCGGCGGGAGCATTTCATGGTTATGAAAGACAAACACCCCTTCGTTGGCCTCCTCGGGGCCGCTGCACAGCCCTCCCAACATCGGCACTCCCGGGTAGGCGGCATTCCAGTCGTTGATCCACGGCTCCACGGGAAACCCAAACGGGTCACAAAAGGCAAGCCACGCCTCCACCTCGCCGGGCCGGACTTCCGTGATTCTATGGCATTCCCTCGGGGAACCGATGCTGTCGGCCTGCGCGGCGCTCAACGGGCAGGCGTGGATTTGCGTATCCGGCAGGTGGAGCAACAGCAGGGAAAAACCGGCGGCTTTTTCTGCTTCGCGGTTGGTGCCGATCACGCCTGAACCGCTGCACCCGGCAAGAAGGGGCACATGGCCGTGGAGTTGGATGAGTTCCAGGAAATCGGGCAGGTTCTCGTAATAATCCGCCGAGGCAAACGCGAACCCAACACTCACCTTTCCTCCCACCTCCGCCAAGGCCGAACGCGCGGCCTGGACGACGGCCGCTTCCGAATACGGCCTGAGCAAGAGGCGCGAGGCGGCACGGTTGGGCATGGTTCCAAGGCGGCCCCCCCGTTGGCGTGACTCATTTCACGGCAACGAGCAACGACCCTGTACCTTTGCATCGGAATGCCGTTGCGCGGTGCGTGCGGGCCTCTGGGTCCCACATCCGACCTGAAGACCGCACCTTCCGCGCTAGTTCGGCTTGGGTTTTGCAGGGGCGGGCTGCGGTGGGCGCTCGAGCTGGGGCCATTCGTCGGTGCGGAATGGGACCGCAGGCAGACCGGCTCCGTTGACGAGGTTCACTTGGGGATTATTCGCCCAGGCATAACGCACCGCGACCGGGTGACGTCGGCCAAGGCTGCGCTCAAGGGAGCCAGGGGGAGGAGAAAGAGGAGGGACTTTCGCATAGAAAGCCGAGGAAAGCAGACCCTCACCAAAGTTCAAGAGGAAACACGGCGATACAGTGCCAAGGCGATTTCCCGCTCCTGGGCGTGATTGATCAACGCCGGGGGGTATCCCGGCGCAAGGCTTTTTCCGGCAGCGGGCGGGCGGGCCAGTGCCCGGGCGGGCACCTCGCGCAATTCCGGCACCCACCGCTGGATATAGTCGCCTTCAGGATCGAACCGGGCGCTTTGCGTCCACGGATTTTGGATGCGGAAATACGGAGCGGCATCCGCGCCCGTGCCCGCGCTCCATTGCCAGCCGCCGTTGTTGGAGGCGATCTCGCCATCGGCCAAGTGCTGCATGAAAAACGCTTCGCCGAGCCGCCAGTCCAGGTGCAGATCTTTGGTGAGAAACATCGCCACGATCATCCGCACCCGGTTGTGCATCCAGCCGGTGGCGGCGAGCTGGCGCATCCCGGCGTCCACGATGGGGAACCCGGTGGTCCCTTCTCCCCAGCGCTGGAATTTCGCGCCGGATTGCTGCCATTGCATGCCTCGGAAGCGGGGTTGAAATTCGTGCTCCAGCACTTCGGGCCAATGCCACAGGATCGCCATGTAAAACTCGCGCCAGATCAGTTCGGAGAGGAATTTGCGGGGGCCGTCGCGCAATGCGGTGCTTTTGGCGCTGGCAATGGCTGCGTGGCAGCGCTGGACCAGGAGGCGAGGGGAGAGCGTCCCCCAGCGGAGATCGACGGAAAGACGCGAAGTGGCGTCCACGGCAGGCAGGTCACGCTCGGCGGCATAGCGGAAAACCGGTCCGCTGAAGAACGCCTCCATGCGGCGGCGCGCGGCGGGTTCGCCGAAATCGGGAAGGCGCATGCTGGAGGCGTCGAGGCCCCAGTCGGCCAACGTGGGCAGCGGGAGCGAGGGCAACTGAACGAGGGTGGATCGTGCGCTCCGCGCGCGATTCTTTGCGGCGAACGGAACGGGCTGGAACGGACGCAGATCGGGCGCGGGTACCGGCAGTTTCACCCACGCGCGGGAAAACGGAGTGAAGACCCGGAAGGGCTGGCCTGTTTGGGTGAGCACCGCGTCCGGCGCGAGCGCGGTGACGTCATGAAAACTCCGGACGCGCACGCCCAATTGCCGCGCCATCGCTTCCACGCGGGTTTCCAAAGCGCGGCCCGCCGGGTCGAGGCTGCGGTTGAAGTAAAGCGCTTCGGCGCGGGTTTCGGCGAGGAGACGCTCCAGTTCTTCCACGGCGTCTCCCCGCCGCAGGATGAGACGGCTCCCGATTTTTTCCAACTCCTCACTCAGCGCGCGCAAACTGCCGCAGAGGGCGGATTGCCGGGCGGGGCCGGTCCACGGATGCGCACCGCGCCAATCGCTCAAGATAAACACCGGGACCACGCGACCGCCGCTCTCGCGACAAGCGGCGGCGAGCGCCGGGTTGTCCTCAATCCGCAGATCGCGCCGGAACCAGTGGAGAATCATGAGGTCCGGATATTAATCGTTTTATTGTCTCACGCAAAGTCGCAAAGGGCGCAAAAAAAGCGCGGTGGAAATAGTGCTCTCCTCTATCCTCGTTGAATCCTCGTTCCCAAGTTGCACTTGGGAACGCAATAACTCAGGCAGTTGCACTGCCGGTTCATTGCGAGCGGAGCGAGCCTCATTTCAAGGGCGAGAGGAACCAGGTGGCACGTATGCGAAGTGCAACTTCGCGGGTAATTGCGTTCCCAAGTGCAACTTGGGAACGAGGGGGAAAGCCGCAAAGTCGCAAAGAGCAGAAGATCGCCGCTGCTTTTCCTTTGCGCCTTTGCGTGAGTAAATTCTTAGAGTGCTGGCTGCTTTTCGGTCTCCTCCAGGCTGTAGCTCGACGTGAAAATCTTCTTCCAACGGCCGGTGAGCTGCGGCGTGGTGGGGGCATGGGACTTGGCGAGGTCGGCGGATACGTCCACGCCATAGTAATCCATCGTCACATGGGAACCATCCACGGTGTAGAGGTAGTAGCCGATTTTGTTGCAATCCAGCGAGATTGTTTTGCTGTGGTCTGACAAGGGAATCTTTCGGCTATAGAACTTGTTGCTGTCCGAGGCGGAGATGATTTGATGAACCGATTGGGTGGCGTCCGAGCCCGTGATTACGCATTCACTATGATAATGGTTGTGCCCGCAGATGTAATAATGGACATGGTTCTGCGCGAGCGTGGCGATGAAGGTGTTCTGGGTAAGATCCTGGGTGGGATTGGCGTCGCCGGGGGCGCTGCCCGCACGAGCCCCGAAGAGGGTATCGGCACGAGTGCCGTCGAAAAGGGTTTTGTGGCCGAAAACAAAGGCGTGCTGCGGGCGCTTGGGGTCGGCGAGGCGGCTGGAAATCCAGTCCACCTGTTCCGCGATGGTGCTGTTGTTGGTATTGCCGCTGTGGTCGAACTGGTCGAGCAGGACGAAGCGGACGTTATTGTAATCAAACGAATAACTGACGCTCTTGTAAATGGCGTTGGTCGCCGGAGCGGAGAAGTTGACGCCAAGGATGAATGACTGGCCTTTTTTAACCGCCGGAGGATTGGCCTTCATGTCGGTCGCGGGAATGAGGTTCGTCGCGATAATGTCCGACGGGGTATTGTTGTTTGCGCCGGTGCCGATCTGCGGGTAGATGTGGGCGAATTCCGTTCCCGATTCAGGCCAGGCCGCATCGTGGTTCCCGCGCAAGGGATAGAACGCGATGCCTGCATTGTAGAGGTCCTGGGCGTAAAGCGCGCGGGTGTCCGTGCTGGTCTTGCTGGATTTATCGACCGTGTCGCCGACCGCCACGACGAGGCGCACCCCTTTGGCGATGAACTCCTGGTCGATTTGCCGGATGATGTCTGCCGCGACGGTGTTCGGATTTTTGCCGTCGTCGGGACCGGTCCACTGGGTGTCAGCGATGACGCCGAAGCTCCACGAATCGGCCAGCGCGTTGGAGAGACTGGCTGCGCAGAACAGAACGAGCGCGGCGGTGCATTTGATAAAAGAGGGGGAGTTCATGGCAAGGTTTGGAGTTTGCCATGAAATGCGCGGACCGTATAGTCTGGCGTTGCATTTGCAAAAAACCGCTTTTCCCGTGACTGCTCCATCCTCCATCCCGTTCGCCTCGCTCGGCATCATCGCCGGCAACGGCACCTATCCGTTCGCCCTGGCAAAGGCGGCGCGCGCCGCAGGGGTGGCGCGGATCGTGGCGGCGGCGTTTGAAAACGAGACCGACCCGGCGCTGGCGGACCTCGTGGACGAGATTGAATGGATGCGCGTGGGCCAACTCGGGCGGCTGATTAAGACGTTTTCCTCGCGCAAGGTGGCTCACGCGATCATGGCCGGACAGATCGCACCGGATAATCTTTTCGACCTGCGGCCCGACCTGAAGGCGTTCCTCGTCCTGGCAAAACTCCGGGAGCGCAACGCGGAAACCATCTTCGGCGCGATCGGCGAGGAACTGGCCAAGGCGGGCGTGCAACTCCTGCCCGCGACCACGTTCCTGGAGGAGCACCTCGCCGGGGCCGGAGTCTTTGCAGGGCCGCGCCTCTCGCGCCGCGAGGAAAGCGACGTGCGGTTCGGGTTCGGCATCGCCAAGGAGGTGAGCCGTCTCGACATTGGCCAGACCGTGGTGGTCAAAGGCGGCACCGTGCTGGCGGTGGAGGGATTCGACGGCACCAACGCCACCATCGGGCGCGGCGGCAAGCTTGGAAATGGCGGGGCGGTGGTGGTGAAAGTTTCCAAGCCCAACCAGGATTTCCGCTTTGATGTCCCTGTGATCGGCCCCGCAACGCTGGAGACCGCCGCCGAAGCGCAAATCCGCGTGATCGCCGTGGAAGCCGGGCGCACGCTCCTGATGGAACGCGAGCGCATTGCAGAAATGGCCGGGCGTCTCAAAATATCACTCTACGGGATCGAACCATGAGCAAATCCCTCTTCCTTCCTGGTTTCCGAATTGTTTTTCCCTCGTCCCCAATCGCCTCGTTCCCAAACTCCATTTGGGAACGCCATTGCGGGCGCAACTCTATTGCGGCGGCGGGGGGATTCCGCTGCGCCTGCAATCCAAACCCCATCCCGGCAATAGAGTTGCCGAAACAAGTGCGTTCCCAAATAGTTTGGGAACGAGAAGAACGAGAAGAACGAGAAAAAATTGAGCGCACGCCTTATCCTTTTATTCCTCTCTTTTCCTGGTTTCCTGGTTTCCTGATTCTTTTTCATTATGCAAAAATTCAAAGTCGGTGTTGTTGGCACGGGGTCCATCGGTAAAAACCACGCGCGGGTTTTATCGGAGCTTCCCGATGTGGAGTTCGCGGCGATCTATGACGCGGACGCGGCCACGGCGGCGGAGATCGGCGGGCGGCTGGGTGTGCGCGCCGTGAGTTCGCTCGAAGAGTTTGCCACGCTTGTGGACGCCGCGACGATTGCTACACCCACCCCCACGCATTTCCCCATCGCCAAATTCCTGCTGGAAAAAAGAAAACACTGTCTGGTTGAAAAACCGATCACCGAAACCACCCGGGACGCCACGGAACTTGCCGACCTGGCGCAGAGCGCGGGCCTTGTGTTGCAGGTGGGACACATCGAACGGTTCAACCCGGTATTGAGCGCGTTGGAGGCGCGGCTCACCTGCCCGCAATTCATCGAATCCCACCGGCTCTCCCCCTATCCCAACCGCAGCATTGAGATCGGCGTCGTGCTCGACTTGATGATCCACGATCTCGAAATCGTGCTGCACCTCGTGCGCTCGCCGGTCAAATATGTGGATGCCGTGGGCATCGCCGTGTTGAGCCGGGGCGAGGACATCGCCAACGCCCGCATCCGGTTTGAAAACGGGTGCGTCGCCAACCTGACCGCCAGCCGGATCAGCCCCGAGAAAATGCGCAAAATCCGCGTGTTTCAAAAGGACGCCTACCTCTCGCTCGATTACCAGAGCCAGACCGGGGAAATCCACCGCCTCGAAGGCGGCCAGATTTTTCGCGAGACGGTGGAGATTGAAAAAGACGAACCGCTCAAGCGGGAACTCGCGGCGTTTGTGGAATGCGCGCGGGCCGGGGCGCAACCCAAAGTCACCGGCCACCAAGGCGCGGCAGCGCTGGAGTTGGCGATCCAGATCACGAAGCAAATCCAAGCGGCCAAGGTTTAGGAAAGAATAATTAGGAAGCCAGGAAACCAGGAAAAAACAGAGGAAAATTGTTCGTGGCACTTGCTTTAAATAATCCGTTTCCTGGCTTCCTGGCTTCCTAATTTAAATTTCTTCCATTTCCTGAGTTCCTGAGTTCCTGATTTTTTAAAATGAAACTCTACCTGATAGCAGGCGAAGCGAGCGGCGACGCGCGCGGGGCGGAGGTGATGCGCAGCCTCACCGCGCTGGCGGCGGCGCGCGGCGAGAGCGTGGTATTCCACGGCGCGGGCGGTCCGGAAATGCGCGCGCTGGCCCCTGCGATCCAGGATTGGAGCGAGGAGGCCGTGGTGGGGCTTTGGGATGTGCTCAAAAAGTACCCGTATTTTCGTCGGAAATTCAATGCGATGCTCCAGGAAATCGCCGCGCTCAAGCCGGACGCCGTGATCCTGATCGACTATCCCGGGTTCAACCTGCGCATGGCCAAAGCCGTGAAGCGACTCGATCCCGCCCTGCGCGTCATCTACTACATCAGTCCGCAGGTCTGGGCATGGAACCAGGGGCGCATTCCGCAGATGGCTCGCACGCTCGATTTGATGCTCTGCATCTTCCCGTTCGAGAAGGCGCTTTACGAAAAATCGGGCCTTAAAACCGTGTTTGTGGGCCATCCGCTGCTCGATGCACTCGCCGCCAAACGCGGTGCGCAGCCGCGCGAGGAGGCGCTCGTGGGGCTCTTTCCCGGCAGCCGAAATAAAGAGGTCTCGCGGATTTTTCCCGTGCTGCTGAAAACAGCGAAAGCGATGCGCGCCTTGCGGCCCGAACTCCGCTTCGAAGCGGCGGCGGCAACGGAAAAGCTCGCCCTTACGATGCGCAAAATGGCCGCCGGATCCCCTGTGACTGTGCGTTTGGGCGGCTCCCACGAGTTGATGAACCGGGCCGCGGTCGGAATCGTTGCCAGCGGCACGGCGACTCTGGAGGCGACGATTTTTGAGATGCCGTTTGTGCTTGTTTACCGCGTTGCGCCGCTGACGTGGATCATTGGCAAACGGCTCGTGCGCATTCCTTTCCTTGGGATCTCGAATATTTTGGCGGGACGCGAAATCATCCGCGAATTTCTCCAGGAGGCAGCCACGCCTGAGTCGCTGGCGGAGGAATTGCTGAGTATGCTCAACCAGCCCGAAAAACGTCTGCGGCAGCAGGCCGAATTCCGGGAAGTCATCGCCGGGCTGGGAAGCGGCGGAGCCAGCATTCGAGCGGCTGAAGCGATTTTGCAGAGATTGAGCGGAGTAGCACGCGCTAGTGTGAGATAGTGGCGGGACTGGACTTTTTTTGTCCATGTTTTGTCGCACGCTGCTGAATAACAAATTTAGCGTCCTCGACCTTGATTTTTTTCTCCCCGTCCTGTTATTTGCCTCGTGGTCAAAATCAGTTCCAACGAAAACGCATATATTCAGGTTTCCATCTCAAGGCGAATCATAAAAAAAATTCCGTGGATGGTTCTGTTGTTGGTGATGGCTTGTGGGTTGGTGGGCGTCGGTTTTTATCTGGGGCTGCATTGCAATGATGGCTCCTTCAAAACACCAGAGCAATTGGTGATGGCGCCGGATCACGCGCATGCGTTGAAACTGGGCCCTTGGGGGAATATGGAAAGCCTTCCGATCTCCATTGAGCCCCCGGAAGAATACCTTTCCACGCAATCCATTCAAACCGCTGACCGGCACTGGTGGTTCAAAGGCTATTCGCCCGACCAATTGCGCGCGTTGTTTCGGTCGGTGGATTTGAATTCCGAAGAGCAGGCGGAATTGCTCGATGAATCCAAATGGGAGCAGAAGGAGGGGGCAATGATTCTTGCGCCTTCCAAGAAGCTGGTTTTGTCGCTTGCACCAGCGGCACGGAAGCGGATTTACGGCGTTCTGGGGGAATTTCCCGAAAATCTCGTCATGCATCTCCGCTGCCCTTTTCCTGCGGATCGCATCGATAACATCCTTTCTGAGAGCGGGCTTCCCGCCAACGCTGTCGCCCTGGTCAAGCGCCTCTCGTTTCCGCACGGGCGTTTTCTTTTCTTTTGCGATGCTCCCTCCGTCCTGGATGCTTTGGAGACGTATGAGCAGAAAACCGTTTTGATGAAGACGTTGACCCGGAAGGAAACATTGCTGCTGAAATTGCATGTGATGCCGAATTCCGATGTCAACTCGCTCGTGAACTACTGGTCCAAAGCCGCCTGGGGTAAGGATGTTAAGCCGATGATCGAATCCCTTGCCCGAGTTCCCGGCGGTGCCCGGATCGGCGTTGTTCATCTCCTGCCCCCCCTGCCAACGGAGAACCTTTATACCTATCCGTTTCCCTCAACGAACCCTGCGGACGTGCATAAGGACTGCCATTGGACGGCGTTGAATTTCTTCAGGGACCCGCCGGACCCGCGCTTTACCAACGCGGACGTGGTCAGGGAAACGATTGAAAAAGATTATTACCCGGTGCTTTCCGATCCGCGCTATGGGGATGTGATCATGCTGGCGCGCCAGGATGGCTCGATCATCCATTCGGCGGTTTTTATCGCGGACAACATCGTCTATACGAAAAACAGCCCCTTGTTTTTGGATCCCTTCATTTTGATGACCCTTCCCGACATGATCGACCGGTTCGAGGCATTCATCCCGGAAAACGAACATCTCAAGCTGCTGGTTTTCCGGAACAAGTATTATTAAGCGTTTAATACCCAATCAGCCTTATCTTCCTCCCGTGAAATCCGAAGGGTTTCCAGAAAATAGCCGGTGGTTGAGGCGAGCCCCGACCTCGAAAGCGTAGCTTGATATGCGCCCGAGGGATTTCATCCCCCTCTGTTTTCATACGGGAAGCAGTTCCGTTTCCACGGTTTGCGAAGCTGGAGCTTCGAAGACAATGGCATTCCCAAGCTGGAGCTTGGGAACGAGAACAAACGAGAACAACAAAGCTGGAGCTTCGGAACGAGAATAGCTTCGGAACGAGAGCAACAGCTCCTAAAACTCAATAGCGCCAGCGGCTTTTTTCCGGCTGGGCGAGCGTGGGAAGTTCGTGGGTCATGTATTGGCTGCGCCCTGTGGCTCCCCACATTTTCATGCCGGTGGCGCGGCGGAATTTCTGGCTCATGCTTTCGCCGGTATGGCACCCCCAGCTTTTGATGAAGGCATCCCGGGTAAAAATGTCGGGAGCGATTTTGTACAGATCGTCCTCGTGGATCCAGACCTTCGAGGCGCTGTCGATGAGGTTGGAATAATCGAACATCCAGCACGCTTTGTTGGAGTGGCCGAAATATTCGAGATCGCCGATTTTGACCCGTTCGCGCGGTTGCCCTGCGTTCAGGTAATCTATGACTTGCTGGGAACGGCTGAAGTATTTGAGTTTGACGCCAAGGCTGCGGCCCAGGGTGCTGATATTCGCGACGAGATTCTGGCCTTCCTGCCTGGACCGGGTTTGGTAGGCGGGCTGGTACACGAGCCAGGTGATCTGCGAAGCCGGCACCCCCTGGCTCTTGAGTTCCGCGATGCGGATTTCCGCCGCCCGGATGAAGTTCTGCCACCAGAGATCGTGCGGCTGGCTCTTCCATTTTTCCCAAACGAGAATCGACGGGCCGCCGCTCAGGAGGATGTATTCGCGGTTGCCCGAAGCGGCCGGGGTGGCGAAAGTGGCGCCGGCGGTGAATACCAACGCGGCTAGGGGCGCAAATAAAGTTTTCATGGGCAGACAGATGAACACGAGTTCCTTTGGTTTTACTTATTGCATGATTCTGCGAGCAATGGGGCCGGGGATTTTTAGACAGGATTAACAAGATTTTCAGGATTATCAGGATTACACCCGTAGTTAGAGGAAGCCTGTGAGCATTTGCGACCCCAAATCCGAAAAATCCTGTAAATCATGTCAATCTTGTTAATCCTGTCTCAATTGCCAAGCCCTGCCATGGTACTACCATTGCGGAAGAGATTCGCCGCGCACGAGGTCTTCGGGTCCCTGCCGCGCGCGGATTGTGGCCGCGCGGTCTCCCGAGACGAGGATTTCCGCAGGCAAAGCGCGCGAATTATAGTTGCTGGACATCGTGGCTCCGTAAGCCCCGGCGCTCATCACGGCCAGCAGGTCCCCCTCGGCCAATGGCGGCAATGCACGGTCCTGGGCAAAGAAATCGCCGCTTTCGCAGACGGGGCCGACGACATCGACTTTTTCCGGGCTGCCGGGGCGCTCCACCACCGGGACGATTTCGTGGAAGCTCTGGTACAGAGCGGGGCGGATCAAGTCGTTCATCCCTGCATCGACGATGGCAAACTTTTTGGCAGCGGTTGTTTTGATGTATTGAAGCCGCGTGAGCAGCACGCCCGCGTTGCCGACCAGGAACCGGCCTGGTTCGACGACGATTTTGATGCCCAGCGGTTTGAGCTTGGGCACGACGGCCGCAGCATAGGTTTCCAGCGTGAGGCGCCCGCCCGAGGCGTTGGTTTCCCACCAATCCGACGCGCCGGAGGCGAGAGACGTGTCGTAGATGATGCCCATGCCGCCGCCGATGGAAAAATACGCAATGCCGTAAAGCTCCTTCAAGGCATTCACCAGCGGCAGCATTTTATCCACCGCTTCGGCAAACGGTCCCGCCTGGGTGATTTGCGAACCGATGTGCATCTGCACCCCGCGGATCGCGATGTGGCTCATCTGCGCCGCGGCTGCGTACACGGCCAGCACGCGGTCAAAGGCGATGCCGAACTTGTTTTCGCTCTTGCCGGTGGAGACGTATTTGTGCGTGTGGGCATCCACGTCCGGGTTGACGCGCACGGAAATCGGGGCGCGCACCCCCAGGGTTGCCGCAACCGCGTTGATGCGGGCCAGTTCGGCCTCGCTTTCCACATTGAACGCCAAAATGCCCTGCCGCAAGGCCTCGGCGATCTCCCCCTCCGTCTTGCCGACCCCGGCAAAAGTGCATTGGGCGGGGTTGCCGCCCGCTTTGCGCACGCGAAAGAGTTCGCCGCCGGAGACAATATCGAACCCGGCATGCTCGCCCGCAAGCAAGCTCAGGAGACCGATGTTGGAGTTGGCTTTGACGGCGTAGCAGATCAAATGCGGCACCTCCGCGAGCGCGGCGTCGAGTCTCCGGTAGTGGTCGAGCACGGTGGCCGCCGAATAAACGTAGGTGGGCGTCCCGACCTCCTGGGCGAGTTGAGCCAGATCGACATCTTCACAAAAAAGGGTTCCGTTGCGGTATTCAAACGAGTGCATGACGGCGCTCAATGTAGCCTTCCGGAAGGTTGGCAGGCAAATCAATGTTCATGCTTGTGAATTTTTTCACAAAGAGCTTGCCTGAGGGAATTTCGGCTGGTTGTATTTGGTCCGCGCACTGCCTAAACCAAACCACCGGGAATTTTCTTTGAAACTTCCTGTTCCATAAGGCAGGATTTTTTTTCCAGATATGGAAAGAAGCGTTGCTATTTTGACATGAACACGAGCACTTCAGTTTTAACCCAGCTTGCCCGCCGCGTTCTCTGCGGGGTGTTGCTTGGGGTATGCGCGGCGCTTTTCGCGGGCCGCCCGGTGCAAGCTCAGGCGCCGCACCAGCCGAAAAAAGTGGAAGTGGAAGCGGTGGGCGAAGCCGGGACAGTGGGGGCGCATGCGGGGGCGCGGGAAGAGAAAGGGGAAGCATTGACCCAGAACGCGCCGCTGTTGATTGACACGCCGTATTTCAAATTCAACAGCTCGATGCTCATCACCTGGGTGGTGGCGCTGGGGTTGATCGTTTCCGCGCAGATCGCCACCCGGCGCATCCAGGACGTGCCCGAGGGAGCGCAAAACTTTTGGGAATGGCTGGTGGAGAGCCTCTATAATTTTCTTCAGAACCTCATCGGCCCGACACTGGTCCGGCAGACGTTCTGGTTTTTCGCGACGATCTTCATTTTCATCCTTACGCTCAACTGGTTCAGCTTGATCCCCGGCGTGGGCACCATCGGCTGGGGCATCCCGAATGAGGCGGGGGCGTTGACGCACATCAGCCGCCCCCTTCTGCGCGGTTCCAACGCCGATCTGAACATGACGCTGGCGATGTCGATGATTTTCTTTGCGTGCTGGATCTACTGGGCCATCAAAGCGAACGGCCCCGGCGGGTTTATTCTCCACCTCTTTGCCCCCAAGGGGCAGGTGAACGGATTCCTCATGAAGGCGCTCATGGTGGTCATCTTCATCTGCGTGGGGGGGCTGGAAGTGATCTCGATCTTGTTCCGTCCGGTTTCGCTCAGCCTTCGTCTCTACGGCAATATTTTTGCGGGCGAGAATATGATCGAAACCATGACGCACCTCGGTGGCGTCTGGCTGGGATGGCTGTTGCCGCTTCCCTTTTATCTGCTGGAGCTCTTCATTGGGTTTGTGCAGGCGCTGGTCTTTATGCTTTTAACCGCTGTGTTCACCTTGCTCATTATGCCCGAGGAGGGCCACAAACATTAACTTTTAACCCTTTCGCGCGTCGGACCGTGGGCAAACTGCGGAGGCGGGCGGGAAAAACCAACCAACCAAATATGTTTACAATCCTGGCAGCAGAAATCTCAGGTAATCTTCACATCGGCCTCGCGGCACTTGGCGCGGCGCTTGGCGTGGGCTTTATCGGTATGAAGGCGTCTGAAGCGGTGGGCCGAAACCCCGGCGCTGCGACTCCCATTCTTGTGCAAGCTCTCGTGAGCACCGCCCTGGCGGAAGCCATCGTGTTCTACGCGATTTACCTCGCGAAATAGTTTGATTGGGCGCGGAGCCTCTCCAGGCTCCGCGCCCCTCACTTTTTTCTTATGTTCATCGCTCCCATTTTAGCCGCGGCTCCCGGTCTGCTGGAAGGGCTGATCGACTCTGCCCGCCAGACCGGAGAACAGTTTGGCGTCAATTGGCCGTTGTTCCTTTCCAACGTCATCAGCTTTTTGCTCGTCTGCGCGCTGCTCGCCCGCTTTGCCTACCATCCCATTCTCGAGGTGTTGGAAGAGCGCCGCTCCCGGATTGCCGAGAGCCTCAAGAATGCGGAAAGAATCAAAGCCCAACTTGCCGATGCAGAGGCACGGCATGCGGAAATTTTGGAACGTGCCAATGCCGAGGCGCAGAAAATGATCCACGAAGCCCGCGCGTCCGCCGACGCCCTGGGGCAAATCCGCCAGCAGCAAGCCATCACCGAGGCTGAGGCGATCGTGGCCCAGGCGCGGGAAGCCATCGTGCTGGAGCGGGACCGGATGCTCGCCGACTTGCGCCGCGAAGTGGCCCGCCTTGTGGTGGATACCACCGGGAAAGTCACCGGCAAGGTGTTGACGCCCGAAGACCAGCGGCGCTTGAGCGAAGAGGCCGCCCGGGAAATTGCTGCATAAATATTCTAGAAATGAATCAGGAA